>NZ_JBJPHU010000235.1:0-3663 GCF_052939515.1 Phormidesmis sp. 146-33 | reverse complement strand
GGTTTTCTTGGGAAATCCCACTCTCCCGACTACACTTCAACCTGAGTAGTTACATTGTCACAGAGCTACTCACCAACGCCTGCAAATACACCCCGCCGGGTGGAGAAATCACCATCTGTGTCACTTTGCCCCCTCCAGAAGTCGAAGCCGTGACGCTAAGAGTCTGCAATACCAGCGTCGAGATTCCCCCAGCCGAGTTGAGCCGCATTTTTGAGAAGTTTTACCGCATTCCGATGGGCGATCGCTGGAAACAAGGTGGCACTGGATTAGGACTGGCTCTCGTCGAAAAATTAGTCGAGCAACTAGGCGCACAGATTCGAGTTGAGAGTCGATCGCTTCAAATTGTTTTTACGATTGATTTGCCTTCTACGCCGCCCTAGGTTTTTTGCATTCTTTGCCACTCAACTGATGCTTCAAGCTTGAAGGGGTGGCTTGAGAAGACTGTTGCAATGGTACTTTACACATGTTCTGCGTTTCTAACTACTTAGCGGCTTTGGCCCGTCCGATCGAGCGCATTCGTTCAAAACTTAAAGCCGTCACGCCGATCGTCACTAGAAAAATTCCAATGATCTGTTCGCTTAACAGAGGAAAGTGCAAAATCAGAACCGCTAACAATGCCGTCACGACTGGGCCGCTAGAGGCCACGATCGACGCTCTCGCCGCACCCATTTGACGCACTCCAAAGTTATTCGTCAGATAACCTACCAGCGTCAACGCTCCCAAAACAACGCCGCCCACTAGAAAGCCCCACCGCTTTTCAGGCAGCACAAACACACCTAACTGCAACGGCAACGACAAAATCAAGCTTGACATAAAGAAGATTGTCACAAACTGCACCAGACTCACGGGCACCGGATGAAGCTTCTTGAAGCCAAGCTGCATAAAAATTAGATAAAAGGCAAACGCCACACCCGCAAAAATCGCAGCCATAATGCCCGTCGAAGACACTGTGCCCGTTTGTTTGAAACTGGGAACAGCGGTAAAAATCACCCCTAACAAAATCGTCAACATCACACCCAACCGCAGGCGCGTCGGTCGATCGCCAAACAGCCACCAAGCCAACGGCACCGTCACCAACGGATACATAAACAAAATCGTGACTGCAACACCTGGGCCGACCGCTCCGATCGCAATATAGATCAACACTTGAGACAAAAACAAAAACCCACCGCTACAAATCACATTGGACAAGGGACGGCGATCGCGATCCAACAACAATTGCTTGATATCACTCCACACAGGCGGATAAAGCCAGCCCGCAACGATCGCCATCATCGGCACGACCACCAGCATTCTCATCCACAAAATCAAGAGCGAATTACCCAAACTTGGCCGAATAAATCCGCCAAACGAAAGGATGCCAAACAAATCGATCGGAGTCCCAATGATCATGCGAACAATCACATTGTGAATCGAGAGCGCCAGCGTCGAAATCAAAACCAACAGCAGCCCAAACTGCGTCACCCGTAATTGAGTCAGCCTTGTGCGAAACGGAAGCGGAGCAGCAGGCACTTCTAAAGGAATCGGATAGGCGCGTCGAGCAGACGGCTGGGGAGGTAACTGAGCCTGCAAATCAGCAACTTCTTGCATCAGCCGCATTTTTTGGGCCTGCAACTGATTGATCTCGTAAGACAACTTGGCGCTCATCGCTTGCAGACGCTTGATGTCGGGCGATTCAGCGTTTGCACCCTCAGCCCCAAAACGGTTTCGCTTATCCTCTAGACTCATGAGTGTTTGTCCTTGCCCCTGCTGTTCGCGGTCAGGCTTTTCGTCTTCACAAAAACTTTATCAGCCTGTTTGGTATTGTTCCCAATAAAACATTAGTTGAGCAGAATGGGTAGGAATCTCTGAACAAGCGATCGCGCAATCACAAAAATTACGGCGCTGAGTCCGGCTGAAATGGGGATGGTCACAAGCCAGGTGAGGGCGATCGATCGCAGCGTTTTTCCTTGAATTGATTTCAGTCCTTGCACCAGTCCCACGCCGACGACTCCCCCCACCAGCGCATGAGACGTAGAAACGGGCAAACCAAACCGAGAAGCCACCAAAATCGTCGTTGCGGTTGCTAATTCTGCACAAAATCCGCCGCTGGGCTGTAGAGAAATAATGCCTTCGCCGATCGTCGCGATCACTTTTTTTCCCAAAACTGCCAATCCTGCCACGATGCCCATGCCGCCCAGCACAAGAATCCACAAAGGAACTCGAAAGTCTTGTAGGGGAACGGTTCCCGTTTGGGAGATAGAGACGATCGCCGCCAACGGTGCGATCGCGTTTCCTACATCATTTGAGCCGTGAGCAAACGCCACAAAGCAAGCGCTAACCACCTGAAACCGGGCGAGAAAGGCTTCGGGAAGCGGCTCTTTTTTTTCTAGCTGTCGCCAACTCGTGAAGGTGAGCGCGATCGCTCCCATGCCGCCCATCACCAAGGGAATATCGTGAGCGGGAATGAGCAGGTGAAGCCGATCGCTGAGAACTTTCTGAATCGGTTCGCTTAAGGTGGGCAGCACAATCACGCCAAACACCCCAATCAACACAGCACTCAGCCAGGGAATCCATTCTTGAAGTTGGGCGATCGGGTCAGGCTGATCGAGAATCCAACGCTTGATCACACGATAGAAACTCGCGGCGATCGCTCCACTGACTACGGGCGTGACGACCCACGTTAAGGAAATGATGCCGAGCGACGACCAATTCACCGCTTGCGGATTGATAGCAACACAGGCAAACCCAGCGATCGCGCCCACCGTGGCATGAGACGACGAAACCGGAAAGCCAAACACGGTTGCAACGTTGAGCCAAATTCCCGCAGCAATCAGAACGGCAATCATACCCAACAAAAAAATCTGTGGCATTGAGGCAAACGATTCTAAGTTCACCACGCCTGTTGCCAATTTTGCAGAAACTTCTTGCCCAAAGAGAACGGCTCCAGTGAATTCTAAAATGCCCGCAATGACGATCGCTTGCCTCAAGGTCACCGCTTTGGAGCCGACGGACGTTCCCATCGAGTTTGCGACATCATTTGCGCCCAGATTCCAGGCGAGGTAAAACGCCAAAGCACTCGTCAAAATCAACAGAAAAGGCTGATCCATAAATTCGGGAATCCTAAAACTTTAAAGTGAAGCTTTCCATTGATTTCGCTGCATCTACAATTTTGGCGCTTCTCAACCCTTATCAAAGCAGCAATCCGCATGAATTTCGTTCAGCAAATCCAAGAAAATTTAGAAAACCCCGCCGAGTTAGAACGACTGTTTCGAGAAGATGCAGAGGCTTTTCGAGTTGCTTTTGAGTCTGTGTTTGCTGAAAATCCCGATGCGATCGTTCTAAAAGTTTGGCAAGAACGGCTGCATTTTCAGGAGACTCAACCTGTTCAATCTCGCCAGATTTTTGCGGACAGCAGTTTGATTTTGATGCTCTGTTTACTGGCAGGCACGATCGCAAAACTCCCCATTTACTTTCCTCAGATCACAGAAAATTGGTTTTATCCAAGAAACATTGCTTTCATCATTTTTCCAGCCCTTGCTGGTTACTTCCTAACTCAAAACAAGTCTGGTAAAAGCCTTGTAGGAGCCAGCCTCGCTCTGTTTGTTCTACCGCTTGTGTTTATCAACACGCTGCCAAATTCAGATACCTCCCATACGCTTGTTTTGTCTTGTTTACATCTAC
>NZ_JBJPHU010000234.1:0-3690 GCF_052939515.1 Phormidesmis sp. 146-33 | reverse complement strand
GGGATTGAGTAAGAAGAAATTTGCTGGGTTGCTGGTGGCGATCGTGCCATTGATATTCGAGATAAAAGCGTCGCCTTGTCCCGTCACTCGCACGATCACATTTTGAATCGTTGGATCTGTGACAAAGCCTGCAAGGTCGCCGTCAGGCAGGGAGAATTGCTGAAAACTGTGAAAGAGATTGTTCCCTCTGGTTGCCCCATTGGTGATGATGCAAGCTCCAGTACAGGGAGCGATCGCTGAACCATTCACTTCGGTGCCCAAAGTGCCATCCCCCGCAACTTGAGCCAGTGTAGCGGTGGGGTAAACTGCCAGCAATACTCCACCGATCGCACCCACCCAACTTAGCCAATCGCGCTTAAGATTCCAGTAGTAAGCCATGCTGTCCTGTGTGATTGAGTTGAGAACAACGATTAAAGAGAACAACGGTTAGTTTGTGGAGAGCGATCGTATATCTCACAGCAGTATAATTTACGCTTGGAACTTATTTGATAATCTGAAATAAGTTGTGATATTTAGGAAATGTCTCACCTTTAAGTAAAAAAATGGGAAACTGAGAATGTCTTCTATGTTTCCCAAAGCTTTGGGTGCATGATTTTTCCGATGCTTTAACTAAACGGTCGTACTCCATATAGCAAAGTTATCAATCACTTCATCCTTAGACAACGACACAATTCCATCCTTTGCATTAACCCCCCAAGGATTAAAGAGTGTAAACCTACCCGTTCCAGCATTGTAGTCAATTAGCGTATATGCGTGCGTAGCAATTATCCTGGAATTATCAACCTCTGAGGGAGTTCCCAGTACGATTGGTTTATTCGCATTGAAAGCATTAATAATGTATCCAATGTCATCTTTTTCCCAAAGCCAAGTGCCACTGGAGACGTGACGGTTGCCCTCAGTCCCTCGTCCTGTAATTTGGCTGAGGACAGGAGCGCTAAAACCACTATTGATACCTGCATAGCTGTTAGTGTTGTCCCGACCGAGCCAGCCAGATTCATTCACTTGAGCATAGGCTTTCTCAACCAGAGCGGCCCAGAGTTCATTGGTGTTGTTGTCAAACCTTTTACCAGAAGAGTTGTTGGCGTAGAAGAAACCATTTTCCTGGGTTGGCAAAAAGCGATCGACCGTTACATAGTCTGCGCTGCCATTGTTATAAAAGCGAACGGTAAAGGTATCATCTCCATTGTCAGTAATCATATTGTCAATGATCGTGTGATCGGTGCGCGCTACAGCCGCCAAACTTGCCATGAAGTAGCAGTCTCCGACTCCCCCCTGATCCACATCTTGCCAGCTAATTCCGTCTACAAAGAGTGAACCATTGGCACGCTGATACATAGTCATCGGATCGGCAATGGGGCGATCGCTCCCCAAAAACCATTTACCAATCAGACTCTCCATTTTTCCAGAACTGTCGCCGCCAAGCAGGTTGCCGATGTAGCTGCCGCGCGTATTTGCTGGATCACTGTTAATCACTTTATTTGCCAGATTTCTAACAGACTCAGGCATAGCGTGTCCCAGCCCACTCAGCACGGTTCTCAGGTCGGTTAGTTCAGTTGCGTCAATCGTGCCATAGTCTTCGGTTTGTCGCAGAATGGACAGCATTTCATTGCGATCGATCCATCCATCAGCCCCAGCCAGTCGAGCCTGAGCGACAACGCCAAAGTCACTCAAATAATCGGTATACCAGTCTCCTGTAGAAACTCCTAGATTGTAGTTGATGGTGGCTCCAGTAGAACCCTGACCCTGATTGACCTGAATAAAATAGGTGCCTCCTTTTAGAGCGTTATAGATGCCATCCGTAAAGCCATACCACTGATTAGAACTCGCAAACGCCTCATTTCCACTGATCACTCCATCGTTGTTGGAGTCTCTAATCAAGCGCACGTCGGCGTTGGCATTCATTCCTGATAGTGTGATGTGGAGATTGCCTGCACCCAGCGTGACGCGATACATCTCTGACGTGTTGTTACTGTCCAGAGTGCCAGTCAGCAGGCGAGTTCCAGACAGATTGCCTAGATCAATTTCTGTGGGTAGCAAGTTACTAACCTGCTCAGTAGAAACAGTGAGATCGTAGTCTGTGGTTGTTGCGGTGGGTAGATAGAGCCGATCGATAGCTCCACTGACGCGGTGTTGAGACCAGAATGGCGAGACTTTGAGGTAGTAATCTCCAGCCGCCAATGAACTCAGGTTAAGGGCGATGTCATGCGTGTCGAAGTTTTGAGTGGTCGAAATCCCCTGTGCCAAGAGCAATCTACCATCATAGGAACTAGCGATCGTGGTTCCACTAGCATCTAATAAATTGACCGAAGCGTCGCCAGCTGCACCTTTGAGAAACAGGTTAAAGGCACTCGCTTGATCCAGGCGAAAATGGGTGTAGTCAGTATTGTCACCATTGCCAATAGAGTCTAGTCGAGTCCTGGTTTTGCCATCTAGCCTGCCCATGTCAAAGGCTCCTGCTAGGGTGTCATCCAACGTTGGATTAAGTAAGTGTCCAACCTTGTTGTACGAAGTATCCTCAAGCACATCTATCCCAGTCTTGAACTTGTTGGGAATACCGCGATCAACGACCAAAACATCACTCACTCGATCGAAAACGCGACTAGAAACTACAGATGAAGCACTTGAAGACGCAAATTCTGTGCTGGCGAGGCTAGGAACACTCGACTTCAGCCTAAAATCATTTTGTTGAACCGGGTCAACTACCCCTGTAGATAGTGCGGATGAACTAGAGTGCAACACTGATGAATTAAAAGAAGTTGCGCTGAGAGCGTTGAGTTTATTTGAGGATTGTGAAAAAAGCATAGCAACCTGCTCTATGGCTAAGGGGTGAGTAGAAGGGCAACGTGAATCATCTCCTTCTGTTGAGCTATTGGTTTGCTTTTTTTGATCTATTCACTTCAGCAATGTCATTCTTTCAGTAAACCTTTTCAAGAATTTACAAGCAAGACTGCTCTTAGGTTTGAGGGCGTTTCACCAGGATTGTTTCAGTACGATAGCATCAGGAGTTGAGGCAGCTTTTAACAGAAATTGGGGTTCAACATGGCCTCGCGATCTGGTTTGACAAACACAAGCTTCATCACACATCATCAAAGTCACTTTGGCGTAATTTTGAACTATCAATTTTCTGGGACTGAATGTAGAACCAGGCCATTGCTTCTGCTACCAGAATCGGATCACCCGATGCCAGAAAGTACTGCATTCGCGCCAGTTGTTGTGGGCTGCAAAGGTGCCTCTGTTCCTGAGCCAAAGAAAGAGCTTCTTGGTTGATGGCTTGCTGATCTTGGGCACTGATAGCGAATGGCTGAGACAATGCTTCAACCTCGTTCAGAAAATCACTTTGTTCAACAGCTCGATACTCAGCCACTGGATTCTGAACAGATTCTTTAGAATCGCTAGAACTACCGTGAGAAATCTCATTACCGCCATTACCAGGGAATAAGCTTGGATCAGTTTTGTGGTTGTTGGGGAATCCGTTTTTATCACTGGAGTTATCTAATTCAAATTCTTCAATTCTTAAATAGTTAGGATGCCAGAGATCTTTGTGACGATACAGCGATCCTCCACCAATTCGATAGGCAAGCAAACACTTAAATCTCTGAGTTGCAGAACCTGGCAAACTGTTTTTTTCAAGCAAGTCACTGTCGGTTCGCTCATTTGAAAAAGACCAGGGGAATTAATCAAACCGCTAGT
>NZ_JBJPHU010000233.1:0-3700 GCF_052939515.1 Phormidesmis sp. 146-33 | reverse complement strand
GGGGGCAGAAGCGTTAAATACCGAAGCGAAAAAACTCTATCGAATTCACGTTAACAGGGGAGCCGTCGAGAAACAATTGATTGCAATGCGATTGGCTTATTCTTCAGTATTTCGATTGGTGAATCAGAACGGTTTCTGTGGGTGGTTCACTGGCTGGTCATTTTATTTTGACATTGCATACAGCGTTGCCATTCCTTGGGGTTCGTGACTGTATTTGCCGCTGCGTTCCGGTTGATAAGTTTCGTTGTACAAACAAAGACTATTGGGATTTTTGAGGACAAACTGCATCATTTTGCGGTGAGCGTCTCCTTGAAAGAATTGTTTTAGATCAGGCTGCGATCGCCAATAGCTCACCATGATCACTTCGCCCGGCCCACACAGACCCGCTTTGACCTGCACACAGCCTTCTGCGTTGGCAGTAGAACTTCTAATCCAGGGCAGATTTTTCCATAGCCAAAAAAACCCGGCGCGATCGCGGCTCAAAATCCCATTCACAAACACAACGGCTTCTGGATGTTTTGGCAACTCGATCTGATGAATGGAGTAGTTCATGATGCTTACCTTTTTGAATGTATGAACGATGTATGGATTCAGTCACATACTCAATAATTAGATTATTCACTAAATTGAGTACACAATCTACGATATATTCAACTTAGTGAATATGTCAACCCGTTGCTCATGTCTCTTACTTATGCGATTTTGTCGGTTTTGGTCTGCGCTCCCAGCAGTGGATATGACCTGGCCAAGCGATTTAACCCCTCCGTAGAAGGGTCAGTTGGTTTCTTCTGGAGCGCCAGTTTTCAACAGATTTATCGAGAACTCAGCCGCCTGGAGGAGAAAGCCTGGGTGCAAGCCGAATCCATCCAACAAGACAATCGACCCGACAAACGCCTCTACTCAGTGACAGCGTTGGGGAAACAGCGATTGTGTGAGTGGATTGCCGAATCTGAAGAGATGGCACCCATCAAGGATGATTTACTCGTGAAGCTTTATGTCGGGCATCTGGTATCGCGATCGACGATCGTCTCCAAACTAGAAGCCCACCGCCAACAACATCAACAGCGATTAGCGATCTATCAAGCAATCAAAGACCAGCACTTCAAAAATCCGCAGGCGCTATCCAAAACGCTGAAGTTTCAATACATGACTCTACTGCGTGGCATTCACTTTGAAACAGGCTGGCTGGCTTGGTATGACGAGATCAGTCCGCTGCTGAAGTAGATCGATTGAATCGCTGCAGATTTGTTGAACGGGTTTGTTGAATGCACAATTCGGCGTTGCTGATTGGAGGGATGACTCTGTGGGAAGTGTCCATCTTTTCGCCCCCTAAATCCCCCAAAAATGGGGGACTTTGAACGCTTTGAACCTTGGGTTTCCCGCCGCTTTGGGGCACACCCCCTGATTGAGCAACGCCCACAATTCTTACTGACTCAACCAGGCGATCGCTTGTCTAATCCAGGCTTCTGCATCGTCAGATTTGGATAGGGCGCTATTTTGTCCGACGGCTTGCAGGGCTTGCATGATTTCTTTATCGGTGTAGCCCAACGCCAACAAAGTCATTTCGACATCTTCTTGAATGTTGACCGTCGGGCCAGCACCAGGGGCGATCGAGAGTCCTGATTGTTGTCGCCATTCTGAGAGTTTGGTTTTTAGTTCTAGCGCAATGCGATCGGCGGTTTTGGCCCCCACGCCAGGAGTCCGAGACAGGAGGCGAGTGTTACCCGAAATCACCGCTTGCACCAGATCTTGGAGCCCCAACGTGTCTAACAGCGCCAGGGCGAGTTGAGGCCCAATCCCGCTGACGCTGACCAATTGCCGAAACAGATCGCGCTCGGCCGCCGCCCCAAACCCAAATAAAATCATTTGATCTTCTCGCACATGGAGATGCGTAAAAATCTGAGTCTCTTCGCCCACTTCGGGCAGTTGTTGAAGCAGACGAGGCACAATCTGCAAATCGTAGCCAATTTGATTGACTTCTAAGGTCAGCGTGACTCGGTTGCTGCTTTTGAGAATGGAAGCGATCGTACCTTTGAGATAGCCAATCATGGGAGGAGGGAGGAGGGAGGAGGGAGGAGGGGTTGCCGCTGGCGGCACGCTTCGCGAGAGGGATGAGGCAGTAAATTGTCCGGAAGTCCCCCAGAATGGGGGGTTGGGGGGCGGAAGACTTGAACACCTCAGCGAAAGAACTCGATCAACAGTCTTTTAGACTTTCACCCTTTGGTTTCTATCATAGAAAGTTGAAGTATTGTAGGCCCTCTAAGATTCCGGCGGCGCAGTGACCTTTTGCGACATAGCGAGTTTCGCTGGGGTGTTCGTGGTGCCAGGTGAGCAGTTCGGAGTGGGCGTTGCCGACGATGATGCCGTGGGCCTCGTTGAGGCTAAACAGGGCGATGTCGTTGCCAGAATCTCCACAAGCGATCGTTTGACCCGGCTCAAATCCCAAATTTTGACGGACAAATGACATCGCTAATCCTTTGTTGGCGCGGCGTGGCAAAATGTCTAAGTCTTTCCCTGTACTGTAGATCAGTTGAATCGATAAGCCCTGCTTCATTAGCACCGTTCTGAGGACAGACAAAACTGGAATCGCCGCATCTTCTGACAAGAAAAAACTTACCTTAAAAGGGCACTGTTCGGTTTCTGGCTGCGGCACCAAGTCGGCAAAGTGGGCGGTTGTGGAGACGATGATTTCTCGATCCCAGCCAACGGCTAACTTGTCTGACCAGGAGCGATCGGGCGTTTGGCTTCCATTCAAATAAATCTCGGTGCCCACGCCTGCGATGAGAATGTCGGGTTCTAATAGCGTGTGTTCACGAGTTAGCTCCTGATAGAGCGTCAGCGACCGACCCGTTGAGTAAACAATTTTGGTGCCGTATGTTTGGCGATGCTGGCTTAGTTGCTGATTGAGCCGTTCTAAAGCGTCATCGTCACCGACCAGCGTATTGTCTAAATCCGTTACAAACAAGAACTGAGACACAGCAAAACTTCCTAACTCCACAGCTTATGAGTTTAGCGATTTGTGATCAAAATTACGAATTCTGGAAGTCGCGAGAGATGGTTTCCAGTCAAAAGTACGATCGCCCTGCACGAATCACAGATGCCCTCCGACTGCTATTAGTTTCGCCAGGTATTCTGACGTTAAACAACGTGAATTCGACGAAATACGCTCCGACTGCAAATTCGGGAATGCCCCTAAATCCCCCACACGTGAGGGACTTTGAACTGGAATTCTTGTCTTAAAGTCCCCCAAAATTGGGGGGTTGGGGGGCAGAAGTGCAAGATAACGAAGCGAAAAGTTCTATCGAACTGACGTTAAAAAATACCCACTCAACTATCGTCTAAACTCCGACGCGAGTATCAAGATTTTGCATTCAATTACACATTCACTAGAGCCTTTCTCCCCGAAAATACGGGAGTCGTTCTTTACTGAGGGACTCGATCGTTCCGTGAAGGGCTAAAAACCAATTTAAGCTCACGTCGCCAAACACACTCATCTCAGAACTCATACATACCCAATCAATTTGTGAATGCTACAGATCCTTCGCCCCCTAAATCCCCCAGTCTGGGGGACTTTGAGAATCCGAGACTGCTTTGGCTTAAAGTCTCCCACTAGTGAAGGATTTAGGTTGCTCTCTAAGATTTGTAGCACCAGCCCTCTAAAGGTCATTTGAGCGCTTTTTAATATTTGTTGTCATCCCTG
>NZ_JBJPHU010000039.1:0-54695 GCF_052939515.1 Phormidesmis sp. 146-33 | reverse complement strand
TATCCTGTGCTTGTATTGTCGTCAGGGCAATTCAAGTTTTCGGATAGGCACTAAGCGTAAGTTTGCCTCTGTCATGTGACATTTTGCAGTTTCTCCGCTTATTAGCGTTTTCAACAAACTTTCTTCCGACAGGTTGACGGCTTCGCACCAAGCTGAACATGAAACTGAATTGCCAAGTTGCTGAGTCAAACTATCTCGGACTTGAGTAACATACTGCAACTGTTTAACTTGTCTTCCGTAATAGATTTCTTCGTCTTGACTTAATGGTGGAATGCGCCCAATTTGATTGAGATAAATTTTGAGAAAGTCCATGATGCGTTACTGAATTTTAGTAGAACTTCGATTTGCCTTTGAAAATCGGCGCAAAACCTCGACGCGAATAGCATTGAACGACTCGGTTAGTGACTGTTGAAAAACGTTGTAGAAGATGCCTTTTGGGGTGCCAGATCTAGGCTGTGCCTCAACAACCTGAGTAATCAAAACTTGATCTGGCTTTGCTGCTAAACACGGTGCAACAGATTCAATCAGCCAGTAGCCCTGTATCTGTTGAAAGTCGCCCTCAATCTGTTTGAAATCAATGCGCTGATTTTTAGTTTCGGCAATAGCAGACCGAGTGCGCGATCGCAACGTCATAAAAAAGACTTGTCGTGCCTCGATTTGCTCAATTACCTTGCGATCGCCCTCTGCCACAAGAACTTTGCTAGAAATCACGTTTGGCATGAAATTGGGTAAGTTTCTGTAGTCTGTAAGAACTGCCCAAGCGACTTCTGGAGATGCCCGAATCAGAATTCTGGCAGTAAATCTTCCCTGTTTGCCAACTACTATGGGCTGCCCTTTCTTTAAAGCAACTCGTTGCTCTAAAGGCAGGCGATCGATAGCGCTACTAAACAACTGAGCGGATGCAGGCAGGGCCGTCACAAGCAGTATGAGCATTATGCCAACGCCATCCGATAGCCTATGAATCTGAACACAATGCGCCATAAAACAAGGCTCCAAGTAGACTGTTTGGGTTCAGTAGAATTTTTATATTCTCGCTTTTTGGTCAGCTACCGAAAGATTGGATGACCTAGAGAAAAAGCAATACAGTCTGCAATCAAGAGAATGCCTAATCCAATTAGCAAAGCTCGTAATATTCTGTGTCCCCACTTCTGAATTGATCGGTTAATTCTACGCATCAAATTGATGCTGTGTCCGCCTAGACAGATATAAAGTCCCAATAGTACGATCAGCGGCAGAACAAAGATTAGGTTGTAAATTGCTAGGATACTCATCGTGGTAAGCAGATCAGGGCGCGATCGTACAATTCGCTCGATTGCGGCTAAGTAAGGGAGTGCAGTTGGAAAATCCCAAAGCGTGGCAGCACTGCCAAAGAGAAAGGTTTGAGCGATCGTCAATCGAAACGGGCGTTTTGTTTCTTGGGAATTAGCCTCAAACTTGTTTAGATTCCAGCCCACCATCAACAGAACGACCCCAAGGATCAGTTGAAGCATATACATCAAGGTCGTTGGCAGCTTCGGGAAACTGATGTTTAATTGGCTGGCTCCGAGAACTACTGCTAATCCTGCTGTCCAGTAGGTAACGAATACTCCCGCAATAAATGAAACTGAACGAGCAACAGGCTTAGGCGTACTGAGTAAATAGATTTGGACGGTGGTCGTTGTAGGATTAAGGCTGTCTAGTGCTGCGATCGCGACCAAATAAGCAAGCAAAGATGACATCTGGGAACACCCAATAAGAGCTAGAAAATATCAGCCGGATCAGCCGATTGGAGTTTTCGCATGGCGATCCCTCCAGATGCAGTGCACATCACAATCGTCAACGTCAACACCAGCACAGCGCGACTTGCGGTCATCCCGATCGGTAGAAAGGTGGCAGCGGCGGCAATAGAATAAAGCCCGATCGAAATCACGAATCCTGGAACAAATCCTAAAATAGCCATGATCAGCGCTTCCTGAATCAGTACGCCAACCAAGTAGCCGTCACTATATCCCATTGCTTTCAGGGTGGCATATTCTGGTAGATGGTCTGATACGTCCGAATAGAGAATTTGGTAAACGATAATCGTGCCAACCACAAATCCAACGATTGCACCAAACCCAAACAGGAACCCGATCGGGCTGCTCGTCTCCCAGTATTTCTTTTCGTGGTCGATGAACTCTTGGCGATTGAGAATGAGAACGCCTTTTAGCTGCGATCGCAGTACGGTTTGAACCTGCTCAATATTCGTGCCTGGTTTGAGCGTGATCGCTCCAATATCGATTTCATCCGCTTTGCGGTCTGGAAAGAGCCTCAGAAAGGTGGAATGACTGGTAATCACATTTCCGTTTGAGGAGAAAGAAGCTCCCATCACGAAGGTTCCAACGACTTTAACCTGAAAGTTATTAAGTTGAATCGGAACAGTTCTTGATTGCTGAAGCTGCTCAACAACATTGCCAAAGTATTGTTCCGCGCCTGCGCGATCGTAGAGAATTCGATTTAGTAGCTTCAGATTATTCTGATGGGCTTGAACTTCTGGCAATGTGATCGCTGGATTGAATGGATTGACAGCAAATACCGTTGTGGGCTGATTTTTCCGAGTTTGAGCATTTCGCCACTCGCCTCGACCCAAGTAGAGATAATTCATTGATTCAACTCCTTCAACTCCTGCCGCCTGATATAGCTGCTTTCTGGGGAAGCTTCTCACTACATTCAGACTTTCAAATAACGGATTGATCAAAAATAGATCCCCTTGAAGAGAGGCATAAGGTTTCACAACAGAACCAAATAAAGCATCCAGAATTCCCAGTTGAAAAAACATCAGAATATCTGCAAAGGCGATTCCAGCGAGAGCCACTGCCAGACGAGCTTTTTCGCGTTTTAGCTGAAACCAAGCGAGTGGCGTTTTGCGGAGTAGATTACGAAACATAATTAATCTTGGTTAGGGTCGAATGGCAACCTGTACTTGTAAATTTGTCAGTCCAGAAACGCGATCGCTCTCTTCTGCATTCAATCGAATTCTGACTTTCACGACTCGCTGATCTAGATTTTCTCCCGGTTGGTTACTAGTAATTTCTTGTCGGCTCACTTGCAGTCCAATTTCCTCGACAGTGCCCCGCAGTTCACCAGAAAACGGCTCTCCTGTAATCACTGCCTGTTGCCCAACACGAATCTTTTTGATGTCGCTCTGGTACACTTCGGCAACCACACGCATCTGACGAGTTTGCCCCAGATCTGCAATGCCGTTTGTGCCGACGACTTCGCCAGGTTTGGCATAGATTTCGAGAATCTGTCCGGCTTGGGGCGATCGTACTTCGGCTTGTCGCAAATCTGCTTCGGCCCGTTTGACCGTTGCGATCGCTTGATTCACTTTTGCCTGAGCCGTCTGCACATCTTCTGGACGCACTTCCGCAATGCGATTTAGGTTGGCTCTAGCTGATTTGATTTGTGCCTGTAACGTATTCGTTGTTCGGTTTTGATTCGCTTTGCCTTCATTAAACTGTGCCTGTGCTTTTTGAAGTGCTAATCGCTTTTGGTCAAACTGAGAGGCAGAAATTGCGCCTTGTTGGTAGAGCGATCGATTGCGATCGTATTCAGCGCGGGCATTGTTAACTTCTGCCTCCAGACTCGCTAAAGTGGCTTGTTGTTGCTGAGATTCACCCGCTAATTCAGCTTGTAGACGAACAATCTCTGCTTGCTGAGCATTGATTTCGCCAGATCTCGCACCTGCTTTTACTTGAGTAAGTTCTGCTTGAGCAACGGTGACTTGCTGTTCAGCTTCCAAAAGCGCTCCTTGTAAACGATCATAGCTGTCTAAAATCGCGATTACTTGATTGGCTTTGACCCGATCGCCTCGCTGGATTAGAAGTTGAGAGACACGATCGTTGTTCAGCGTGGCAGGAACCGAGATTTTTACAACTTCGGTTTCAGGCTCCAGCGTGCCCAGCGCGACGACAGATTCGATCGTTGGAATAGTTGGAGGCGTTTCGGCTGGCTTTACAACAAATTGCGAAATCCCGTGGTAAGCAATTCCGCCTGTGATGGCGGTTGCGATCGCCAACATGATTAATGTCCGTCGATTAGGAGGTTTAGATAACAGAGCGAAACTCATAAGGCTTCTTAGTTGATGTGCAAGGAATGCAAAACTCGACTGCTGACCATCATAGGCGAGGCGCTGCTTGCACACATGAAGCAATACTCCCAAAGTTTGAATGGTCTAAATAACTCAAAGCAGTAGGACAAATCTCCCAATTGCGATCATGACAATTGTCTCTATGCTTCAAAGACCAATTTGATTACGCTAAGTCCTGTAGGCAACAACCAAGGATATCCAGTGGAGGAAGCGCTTATGGCTACAAAGCCAACTGCTAGCCCAATCAAACGAAATAGATTGAGGTATCAAACAAACTGTAAAGTGGTCACGATCGCAACCTTCACTGTTTTACTATTTGGAACAGTTGAACTATCGAGCCAAGCACAAGAACAAGCTGCCGGAAACGCTCAAGTCATTAAGGTTAAATTAAACGAACTCGCCGGAGTCGCGGAGTGGGTGAGAGTCGAAGTCAACGGAAACCGAGTTAGGCTATCTCATTCGATTACGTCGCCCAGCGGTATTTCTAGAGCATTGAGATCAGTGATTCCTCTCAGCATCAACAATACTTGGTATGATCACCCAACCACTCGCATTGTGTTTCAGCCTGATGGGTGTCAAGAAACAATGCCTGCAAGCATTTTACCTACTAGAACAGGCAGCTGCATCATTGTAGGACGCGACTTTGTGGATTTACCGCCTGGAACAAATCTATTCAACGGAAGGTTCACCGTCGAATATACCCGAAGCGATTTGCCAAGTTCTGTAACGTTCAGAGTCCCGCAGCAAAATCAGCAGAATAATTAGAGTGTGAGTTGCTGACTCCTAACAATCATGGCTAGAATCCAGACCGATTCTCAACTGTCCACATCCTTTTTTCAGTTCGCGGATCATCCGTTTCGGCTATTGCGACGAGTCGAGTGCCTGTTCTTGGGAATGAGCATTGTTGCCGAACTTCCCTGGAGCCGCATTCCCTTTCTCGAAACCTTCGCGCAAGCTCCCACACAGACTTATCAGTGGATGTCATTTTCGCCAATGCTGGTGCTACTGTGTATTGCAATCCTAGCGTTGATGGGTATGCGCTTACCTACAGGACAACTCGCTGGAAAAGTGCTATATATTGCGATCGCGCTAGGATTGATCTGGCTCACCATTGCATTAGAGGGAGGTCGCAGCCCTTTTATGACGCTCTACTTAGTGGTGATCATTCGTAGTTGTTTGATGTTTCCATCACTTGGCTATCTAATCGTCACGGCAATTGTCTTTCTATCCTGCTTCTTGTCGATTCTGCTACTTCAGCCCGATGTTCAAACTTTGCGAAACTGGTTTTTCAATCCCCAGCAGATTGATCCAGAGCGATCTCAGCTAGTCCCTTGGATCTGGACAATCAATTACTTTTGCATCATGGGATTGAGTACGTTTCTCCTATTGCTGCTGGTGCGATCGCTAATTGCCGAAAATCGGAGCCGTCAAGAACTTGCGATCGCGCATACTCAACTTCAAAAATACGCCCTGCGGATTGAAGATCAAGCCATGCTACAAGAGCGAAACCGAATTGCCAGAGAGATTCATGATTCCCTTGGTCATGCCCTCACAGCGCAGGATATTCAGCTACAGAATGCGATTCGATTTTTTCAACTTAATCCTGAGAAATCGCTCAACTCAATTCACAGTGCCAAGCAACTAGGCAAAACGGCTCTCCACGAAGTTCGGCAATCAGTGTCAGCGTTGCGAGTTGTGCCGATTGAGCGGCGATCACTAGCCACCCTCATTCATGATCTAGTCAAAGAGTTTCATCAAGCTCACGCTCTAATTCTTAAATGCCAGATCAATCTACCTGAATCTATCCCGATCGATGTTGAAATCGCAGTGTATCGGATTGCTCAAGAATGCTTCACAAACATTATCAAACATAGCCAAGCTGCTGAAGTTGCACTTCAATTAAACACTGATCAGGAGTGGCTATATTTTACGATTCGAGATGACGGACGAGGGTTTAATATTGAACAGAATATAAGTGGATTTGGATTGCAGGGAATGCGAGAACGAGCGATCGCACTCGATGGAACGTTTCAAATCATCAGCCAACCGGGAGCGGGATGCTGTGTTACGGTAAAACTGCCATTGGTGAAATTCTGAGTTTTGTTGCTTCGCATCCATGACTATGAATTACTTTAGTTCAAACTCGGCAGCAGAGCGTTACGCAAAGGGACGACCCTACTTTCACCCAATGATTGTTAGGTATATCAAAGCGTTTCTTGCGACTGTGCAAGCTTCCGAAGGAATTGTGGAACCTTTCCCTTCTGTCCTGGATGTCGGTTGTGGTACAGGTCTTTCTACGATCGCTCTACAAGAAATTGCTCAAAACATCACTGGCATCGATATCTCAGCAGAGATGATTGCCTTAGCTCCGAGAGAAAACAACCTTCAATATTTTGTCGCTTCAGCAGAAGAACTTCCATTTGAGGAAAACAAATTTGATCTGATTACGCTATCTCAAGTGTTCCACTGGCTCGATAGAAACAGGTTTTTTGTAGAAGCTAACAGAGTTCTTCATGCAAACGGCTGGCTGATTGCTTACAGCAACGATTTTTTAGGGCAAATGGTTAGTAGTCTTGAGTTCTACAGATGGTTTAAGACAGAATATCTTGTGAAGTATCCGACTCCACCTAGAGGTATGACTACCTTTGCGCCAGAAAATATAAATCCTTATGGCTTCCATTTTATCAAAGAAGAACAGTATGAGAATGCGATCAGATTCTCGCTTGAACGATTAGTAGATTACCTGGTTACCCAAAGTAATGTGATTGCGATCGTCGAAGGTGGAAGGGAAACGATTGAAGAAACCAAAACCTGGCTAGTGGAAGCCATCAAACCGATGTTTAGCAGTGTTGAGGAGGAATTCTTGTTTAGTGCATCCATTTGGTATATGCAATGTACCACCGAGGTTTCTGGGATGAGTGAGGCAAAACAATGATTCGCTTGGTATTAGTCGATGATCAGGTGATTATTCGTCAGGGGCTAAAGAGCCTATTGGAGCTAGAGCTTGACTTGGAGATTGTGGGCGATGCAGAAGATGGTCAGCAAGCGATCGACCTGATCGCCTCACTACATAGCACTCTACAACAGCCGGATGTTGTACTGATGGACGTGAGAATGCCAATCATGGATGGAGTTGCTGCAACTCAACACCTGCGCGATCACTTTCCAGAAACGCGAGTTTTGATTTTGACCACCTTTGATGATGCCGAGTATGTGTCTCAAGCCATGCGATTTGGAGCCAGCGGCTATCTGATGAAAGATACCCCCGCAGAAGAATTGGCAGTTGCCATTCGATCAGTATTTCAGGGCTACACTCATCTGGGGCCTGGGTTATTTGAAAAAACACTGAGCGCACCCACTTCAGGTCGCTCGAACGAAGATACAGACCTCTCTCCTAGAGAGTATGATGTCTTACGCTTGATTGCGTCTGGTGCAAGTAACCGAGAAATTGCACAGAAGTTATATATCTCAGAGCGAACGGTACGAAACCATGTCACGCATATCCTAAATCGATTGAATTTGCGCGATCGCACTCAAGCTGCACTCTGGGCGCACGGGAATTTAGAGCAGCGATCGTTCTAGAGGTTGTTATGCACTTTTGAATCCGATACCCACGAACTGTCTGACCATCAACATCACAAATGCAATCAGGTGAGACCCGATTAAGGTGTCCGTAAGCCGTTCGTAATCTCGTGCCAAGCGCCGAAACCGGAACATCCAGCCAAAACTGCGCTCTATTACCCAGCGCTGGGGCAATAGCACAAAGCCCTTCTTAGCCTCCGGCAGTTTGTTAGTGTCACGAATTTTTCGCCACGTCTCAGAGAATAAAAAACAACATTTCAGAGCCTCTACCAGATAAGCGTTTCAAAAACCTCCCAATTATTCTTCGACCGATGGCGAAAAATTAAAGACACTAACTTGATTGCAAGGTGCGACTATCCAGAATCACCGCACTCGGTTGCGCGTTTCCCCTGCTAAGATTTGCAGAACCTCGCGCAAATCCTGCACCATCGCTTCAAAGACCCCAGCTTTGAGCCACCGTTGCGTTTGTTGGTAGACGGTGTGCCACGGCGGTAGGTCATGCGGCATCAGTCGCCCAGCCCCACCCGTGCGAACAATCCAGCGCCCAGCCCTGGAGGAGGGTTTCCCTCAGTAGGGGGTTGGGCAAGAGCGCGCACCCCATTGAATACTTCCTGTAGGCTATGGTCGCGTTGTGGCGCATCTTCTATCATTAAGGTTAAATAAGTAAGGTTAAATAAGGAGCGACAAACGCCCATTCTTCGTCGCTCACGTCTGTTGGGTAGGGTTTTCTAGTTATACTTTCAGTTCAGCGAAAAGTGCCTAACACTCTCTAAGCCATCCACTCGACCAGTTCTTGAGTAAAAACTTGCACAAAACCGATCGCCACCTGGATTAAGGGAAACCCCACCAGACTGATCAAGGCTGCCTGACGAGTTCTAATATCCAACCCCTGTCGCACGGCCACAATGACCGCCAGCAAACTCCAGACGGCCAAAATAAACTCGATCGGTCGCCCCAACAACGGAACCAGCGTCAAAAAGTTGAGCACTTGAGGCGCATAAGCAAACCCGATCGGGCCAAGTAAATCGCCATACGTGGGGTCGATCGGTTTCAACCACTGACCAACTTTGAGAATGGTAAATGTCCAAAAATAATAGCCTGCTACAACACTCAAACCACTTAAAAAAAGCGCAATTGGTAATATAGGAAAAGTCGCTCGGTTGATGATTAAAATGACCATCGTCCCCAATACGTGAGAGAACGCAGCGAGTAATACAATCGTCAATGCTAAACGATGAGTTTTTGGCGTGTTGTGAGCGTTCTCATAAAAATCAGCGTTCAGTGAGAGCGCTTTGATTAAGGTTGTCCAAACTCCTTCTCTAGCGGGCTGACGGCTCACAGGGGTTACAGTCCTACAACTGGCGATAGATGACAGGTCGATCGAGCTATGGTCTGATGCAACAGATGTCGAAGCTGCTGCGCCAATTCCAAAATAACCATACCTTATTGAGATTAAATGCTGTCGCTGATCGAACGAATTTTATCGCGCCTCCGAGGTGAAACGTTGAAGCTGTTTTTCTTAGCAGGCGGGTTGCTGTTGATTTGGGGGACGGTGGCTCCGATCGGAACGCTAGTCTGGTGGCTCAATCAAGGAGTCGAAGGTCTGGGCTTGAGGCGTGAAACCAAAAAGCTGCCTGCCACGGTTGCTCGTGCAACTCAGAAGATTGTTAACTGCTACATCGTCTATCTACCGGGGGTGGGAGATTCGTCGGCCAATGAGTTGAGTGCGGGGGAGGAATATTTTCTCGATCGCTTGCAAAAGGCTCATCCTAATTGTGTGACGGTGCGCGATGTGTTTCCTTATTCTGCGGCAAATCAAGATCTGGCCGGGCAAAGGTTTTTGGCTCCCTTCTGGCAAGCTGCCCAAAAAGGAGAAGGCTGGTTTAAGAATGCTGATGTTTTGATCAAGATTCGGAATTTGTGGCGCTTTGCGATTTCTGCGGACGATCGCTATGCTCCCGTTTATAACCAGGGAATTGCGGCGGCGATCGTCGATCGTATGAATGCCGTTCACCCGATTTCGCAGTCTGGTCAGCCGATTCGGGTGGTTTTGATTGGGACGAGTGGCGGGGTGCAGGTGGCGCTGGGGGCGGTGCCTTATTTAAACGAGTGGATTAAGCCTGAGTTAGCGGTGGTTTCGGCGGGGGGTGCGTTTGATGGTGAGGCGGGGTTTGAGTCGGCGCAGCGGGTGTATCACTTACAGGGCGATCGCGATTGGGTGGATGACATCCCTCGTGTGGTGTTTGCGTCTCGCTGGCCGTGGGCGATCCAGTCTCCGTTTAATCAAGCTCGTCAACAGGGACGCTTTACCAGTTTGAACAGCGGCAATCATACGCACGATGGCGCTCAGGGCTATTTTGGGCAAGCGATCGCCCACGATCGGACGACCTACGTCGATCTGACGCTACAAAAAGTCAATCAGTTGCCCATCTGGTCTAACAACAAGTAGGCTCAATTTTTTGGGAAACAAAATTGTCCACCATGATTGTGACTCCAGTGTCGTCAAGCATTTTGCGCGGAAGTTTATATTTGACAGATTTTGGAATTTTTGGGTGAGTTGAAGAGGCGCGATCACACAGAGGCACTTCACACTCGATTCATAAGACTTCCTTAGTTTTACGGAGACTGAATCATTCGATTGCTATTTTATGTGCATCGGATGAAATCCTGGATCTGTTTGCATGACTGACGTTTTTCTCTCTTATTCTCGGAAAGATAAAGCTTTTGTGCAAACGCTGCATGACTCACTGAGAGCACAACAGCGAGAAATCTGGGTGGATTGGCAGGCGATTCCTCTGACGGCTGATTGGTGGCAGGAGATCGAGCGAGGCATTGAAGGCACCAACACCTTTGTGTTTGTGATTAGTCCTGATTCGGTGGTGTCTGATGTTTGTCGTCAGGAGATCGATCACGCAGTCAAGCACAATAAGCGATTGGTGCCGATCGTTCATCGCGAAGGTTTTGACTTGTCAGCCGTTCATCCGATGTTGTCGAGACACAATTGGCTGTTTTTTCGCGAGATAGATGAGTTCGATCGTGGCTTTGCTTCCTTGGTTCAGGCGATCGAAACGGATTTAGAGTATGTGCGATCGCATACCCGCTTGACAGAACGAGCGGTCGAATGGAACGGCAAGCAGCGCAATGAGAGTTTTGTTCTTAGAGGGGATGACCTCAAGTTTGTAGAACAGTGGTTAGCCAATGGTGAGCAAAAAACGCCTGTACCGACTGAGCTACAGCGAGAATACATTCGTGCCAGCCGGACGATCGAAGAAGCGACGCAGATTTTGATCGAGGCAGGACAAGAGGCAGAAAAGCTAGTGCGGAGTGCCAGAAGACGAGCGGCGATCGCGCTAACCGTGCTTGGGGTGGCACTAGTTGGCGCAGGAATCGCAGGAAGTTGGGCAGTTAAGGAACGGAGTGATGCGCGATCAGAAACGCGACTGGAGCGATCGAGCGTGTCGGCAATGAGACGATTTGACTCAAACCAAACGGATGGGCTGCTCTCGGCAATGCGATCGGGCTTTGAGCTACAGTCCTTAATTCGTGAAAAATCTTTGGGAACCTATCCTGCCAGCCCGATTTGGGCACTCCAATCAAGCCTGGTCAAGATTCGCGAAACTCTACTGCCCGGTCGTCAAGATCTCATTTGGGGTGTGGCGTATAGTCCCGATGGCACCCTGATCGCAACGGGCGGCAACGATGGCACCTTAAAACTGTGGAATCCAGACGGCAAGCTGACCGCGGAAGTGAACAGCGATCAAGAAGTCATCTGGAGTGTGGCATTTAGTCCTAATAGCAAACTAATAGCCACAGGCGGCGGCAAGGAAGGCAACACAAAGCTTTGGGATCGCAACGGTAAGCAGGTGAAGGAGTTGGAAGGGAAGCAAACACTCGTTTTGAGTGTGGCCTTCAGCCCCGATAGTACGCTGATAGCTACAGGCGGCACTGATGGCACCCTAAAACTGTGGACTCCAGACGGCAAGCAAATTTTGCAAGACCGGGCAGGTAAGCCAATGCCAGAAGTGGGATGTCGCCAGTCCGAGGTCTACAGTGTGGCCTTTAGCCCTGATAGTCAGCGAATGGCGATCGGCTGTAGCGATGGCACTCTAAAACTTTGGGATCGAGATGGCACTCCGATTCAGGAGACTCTAGAAACCAACCACATCAAAGTCAATAACGTGAAGTTTAGCCCAGATGGGCGGCAAATTGTAACGGGCGGTGAGGATGGCACTGTGCGACTGTGGAACCGAGACGGCAAATCGATCCGAGAGTTGAAAGGGCGACAGGGCATTGTTCAGAGTGTGGCATTTAGTCCAGACGGAAAGCTGATTGCGGCGGGCGGGCATAATGGCAATACACAGCTTTGGGATCGAAACGGCAATCCGATCGACGAGTTCAAAGGTAATCAAGGCATTATCTGGAGCATCGCCTTTAGCCCAAACAGTCAGCAGATTGTCACAGGCGGCAATAATGGCAACGCGAGTCTCTGGGATCGAGACAGCCGTTCGATCGGCAAGTTGACTGAGAAGCGAAGCGGTATTTCTAATGTAGTCTTCAGCCCAGATGGTCAGCAGGTTGCCATCAGTGTGGATAAAACTATCAGTAATGGCCCAAGCATTACAGAACTCTGGAGTCGAGACGGCAAGCTGATCAAAGCCTGGAAAAATGACCAGGAGAAGGTTTTCACTGTGGCGTTTAGTGCTGATGGTCAGCAGATTGCAATAGGCGGCGATCGGGGTACAACCAACCTGTGGGACAGAGAAGGCAAGTCGATCGGGGAGTTGAAAGGTGAGCAAGGCTACGTCAGAAGTGTTGCGTTTAGTCAAGACAGCAAGCTGATTATCACTGGAGGCGGCGACAGCACAACGAAACTATGGGATCGAGACAGCGGCGAATTGATCAGAGCGTGGAAAAATGACCAGGGGATTGTCTGGGGTGTTGCGCTTAGTCCTGATGGCAAGCTGATTGCATCGGTCGGTAATGATGGTCAGGTCAAGCTATGGAATCAGAATAGTGAACAGATCGGCGGGTTTCCCTGTCAGCAAGGCATTGTCAAAAGTGTCACGTTTAGTCCTGATGGCAAGCTGATTGCGACGGGAGGCAACGATGGCAACACAAAGCTGTGGAATCAAGACGGTAAACAAATCGGTGAGTTTCCTGGTAGTCAAGGCAGTGTCAATCGCGTGACGTTCAGTCCTGATGGCAAGCTGATTGCGACCGTTAGCAGCGGTGGCACGACGCAGTTATGGCATCAAGAGGGCAAGCAAATCGCGCAATTTGAGGGAGGCTACCCATCAACACTGAGTCCTGATTGGAAAACGATCGCCATCACTGAAACGCCCCTCGGCTCTGATACCCAAATCGTCCGGCTCTACCGCATTGACCTCGATCTCGATAGCCTCCTGCGCCGCGCCTGCCAACGTCTCAAAAACTATCTGCTCTACAGCCCAGACCTGAAGGACGATCGCGATCGCTGTGCCGCTCACCTGGAAGGACGTTCAGAACGCAAAATAGAACCCACGATCGATATTGTCTACCGAGGGTTACAAAAAGAGTCTTGATAAACGACTAGCTTTTCTTTCTTCTAAACTTTAAGTCGTCAAATAAGGCATACAGCACAGGCACCACAATCAAGCTCAGTAGCGTTGACGTGACAAGCCCACCCGCGATCGCCACTGCCATCGGAGAGCGCAATTCTGATCCAGCCCCCAAACCCAGGGCGATCGGCACCATGCCCAAAATCGTCGCGGCCGTCGTCATGAGAATCGGTCTGAGGCGAATCGGGCCCGCTTTGAGAATGGCTTCTGTCCGCTCCAGTCCTTCTTGTCGAAGTTGATTGATGTAATCGACGATCAGAATGGCGTTTTTATTAGTCAAGCCCAACAAAAAAACGAAGCCAATTAGCGAAATCATGCCAAAGTCGCTCTGGGTGAACAACAACGCCAGCATCGCACCCACCAGCGCCAGCGGTAGCGAAAAGCCCACCACGAGCGGATCGAGCCAACTGCGAAACAGCGCCACCAGCACGACGACAATACACAACGCAGACAAGGCCAGGGTCGTCCCAAAACTCTGAAAGATTTCACTACTCGTGGCCGAATCTCCGCCCAGCGCCAACGTCACCCCAGCCGGAAGGAGTGGTTTTGCTTCAGCGACCAGGCGCTCAGTGGCATCTCCTAGAGACAAATCTTTGCCCAAATTGGCACTGATATAGGCGACGCGCTGACCATTTTTGCGATCGATAACCGCGATCGTCTCTTTTTCCTGGCGGCTGCCTGAGACGGTGACATCTGCAAACCCTGGTAAAGTCTGGACTTTGGTTTTAATGTCGGCTGCCACTTGAGACAACACTTTCACATCGTCGCCTCGAATCGCTAACTGCAACGGTTTTTGATTGCCCGCCTCGACAAAGGGAATGTCTTCGACACTGGTGGTTACGCCTTCCAATTTGGGCAATGTAGCCCGAAACTGATCCTGAAGTTTGGCAGTTGGTGTGGGGTGATTGGGCTTTAATTTAACTTGCAGAATGCCCTTGTTGGGTTCTCCTTCACGCGAGCCGACGATCGTCAGTACGGTATCCACTTCTGGCGATTTTCTCACGACCTCTTCAAGCTGGGTTGCTACTTTTAACGAATCTTGCAGGGGATTAAATGCAGGCGGAATCAGAGCCGCAGGGTTTTGAGGGGTTTGAAGATTTTGAAGATCTTGAGGATTCTGAGGATCTTGAGGATTCTGAGGATCTTGAAGATTGGCTTGTGAAGGCTGTGCGGATTGGCTCTGCTGCGCTGCTCCTGGTGGCAAGGTCGGCAATGGAGACACATAGCGAATATTGAATTCACCCCGATCGAGCTTAGGAATAAACCCCTGGGGAATCAGTGGAATCAGCGCCACACCCGCCACCAGACTGAGAATCGCAATGCCCACGACGACCGCTCGATGCCGCAGTGACCAATTTAGTAAGCGTCGATAGGCTGCCGCAAATCTGATCCAGAGTCCGCTGGTGTGTTCGGGCGATCGGTTGGGGTTGGCTCTAAGCAGATAGAGCGAGAGAACTGGGGTCAGCGTGCGGGCAACCAGCATGGAGATGAGCATGGCGGCGGTGACCGTGATCCCAAACGGCTTAAAAAATTGACCAATCACACCGCCCATCAGTCCGATCGGCAAAAAGACCGCCACTGCTGTCAAGGTGGCCGCCGTTACAGGTAAACCAATTTCGCTCGTGGCTGATAAGGCGGCTTGTCTGGGCGATGCTCCAGCATCAATGTGACGGCTGATATTTTCGACATCGACGATCGCATCATCGACGACACTTCCAATCACCAACGCCAACGCCAGCAGGGTAATCGTCTCCAGATTAAAGCCAAAAATCGCCATGACGATAAATGTCCCCAATAGCGAAATGGGAATCGCCAGCGCAGAAATCAGCGTCGCTTTCCAGCTTTTGAGAAAGGGGAAAATGACGATCACAGCCAGAACGATCGCTTCGATCAGTGCGTCGATTGTTGATCGATTGGCTTTGCGAATGTAGTCGGCTTGAGTGGCGGCCAAAACCAGTTTCACATCTGATAAGTCGGACTGAAGTCGCGCCACTTCTGTTTCGACGGCATCCACGACTTCTAGAGTATTCGCCGATCCACTTTTGATCACCTGGAATGCCAACACATTTTGTCCATTAAATCGGGCCAATGTTCCCGCCGTTTGAGGAATGGGAGATCCTCCGATCGCTGCGTTTCCTTGCCCCAGTAGTGAAACTTTGAGAACGCCAGGAATCTTCTGAATCGGAGGAAGAATCTGATCATTGGCTAATTTTTTTAAGTCATCGAGACTACGAGACTGACTCTCAATGGCGTAGCTGACGGCGGCTGATTCGTTGAGATTGAGCGCGATCGCTTCAAACTTCCCATCTTTAGGCAAGCTCACCTTTTCAACGGCTTCTTTGACCAGCCGAGTCGAGTCTTCTAAACTGGTGCCCACCTGAAACGAAACGCTGACCACCGATCGACTGGCATAGGTTGAAGCGTTGACCTGATTTAAACCTTTAAGGGATTGTAGAGCGGCTTCGATCGGTTCAGTCAGTTGGCGTTCAGTTTCAACCGCCGTAGACAGAGGGGCAGTCGCATTCACCACCACCACTGGGAAGGCAATATCTGGAAACAGCGCATATTTGAGCGAACTGAAGGCCAAAATTCCGGCGACGGTGACGGCAATCCAGAAGCCCAGCGTCAACCACGGAGCAGAAATTGCCCACCGCGAAATGTTGAAGCGCTCCCGGACAGGTTGGTTGCGAGGTGCCATAGTGAGTTTTTGAGGGGTGAGATGCGGCGATCGCAGTGCTTTATCAGACTACTGTAAGCAACAGGCCGTTTGAGCTATTTTAACGACTGAGTTAGGGGAATGTTCACTCGTTTAACTTACGATCGACCGCCTCAAACAGTTCCTCAAATCCCGATTCGCTGTGAATTTTGGCGGTCAGGGTGTTCATGTCTTTGAGCGTGTTGGTGAGGTCAGCGATCGTCATTCTGATTTTGGTGTAGAGGTCGATCGATTCTCGAAAGCCTTGCAAATATTCAGAACCCACGCTTTTCATTGCTTCGTCTAGAGATTGTTTTTCTTGTTCCCAGTGTTGGAGATATTGGATGCGATCGAGAGGCTTGTAGATTTTGGCATCGTCGAGAACAATTGGAAAGATACGATTTTTGAATGACTGGTTTGCAGCGATTTCCACCAGTTCAAACATGCAGTTTTCGGACTTGAGATATTTTTGGCTGATCACAACGATTACACATTTTCCGCGACCGATACGCTGCATAAATTGGGTGATGCTGCCTTTGAATTCTAGGTCTCGTTTGTCGCGAACGATCGTGATCCCTTTTTGCTGGAAGGTGCGATCGACTTGATTGACAATTTCCTCACTTTCGCCGCCCCAGGCGTAGGAGATGAAGACTTCTTGGGTGGGTGCAATCTCGCGAGGCGTTTTGTAATCGATATCTCTGGGATCTCTGGAGAGTTTGGTGCGATCCATGATGTCGTCGATCAAACCGAGAACGTTCACCATGTCGAAGTTCTTCTGACACTGGATTTCGCGCTGCTGATTATCGATAAATCGGCGTAGCGTTTCTAATGGATAAAAATAGAGATCTTGCTGATTTTTGCATCCCGCACAATTGCAGGGGATGAGTTTTTGGTATTTTAATCGTTTGTAAGTTGCGTGAATTTTATCGATTTCATAAGTGACAATATCCATTAATCGCTTTTTGTCTTTACCAATCACCCGAACTTTAATTTCGCGTTTACCATAATTCTCAATCACTTCTGCTTTAGCGTTGTCTTGCTGAAGAATCACGCCACTGCGCCAGACATATTTCTGTTCGTCAATCCATTGGTGCATTGATACGATGAACTGTGTGAGAATGCCTTTAGGCATGAATTCGTAGGTGTATCTCAGAATTAGATTGTTGGATTCATCCCAGTGATAGTCGGGCTGATTGATCGTGAGTAACTGCGGTGCAATATATTCGTTTCGGTTGGGAATCTGATAGCATAGCCGAAACTTGATCATAACTTGCAGCAGTTTGCCGCGCATGTGGGCGTAGGTGGCTTCATGCCAGATGGCTGAGAGATCAGCGCGATCGAATCTCCCCAGTTTCCCAATCACAATCTCGCTATCCAGAACTTTGTAGACGGCATCGGTGCCCCACTTGGGTTTGAGAATGACGGTTTCAGTTAACAGATCGTCGTCCTGAAAGTGAAGACAGACACCCAGATCATGCAGATAGCCACTGAGCTGTAGGGCATCTTCAGGCTTCTTGAAGCCGTTTTGGTGGCAGATTTTGAAATATTCTTCGAGGCTGATGTGGTCGCGATCGTCTCTCTCCAGCGCCTCCCGAACTCTCACCCAGGTTTTGGGCAGTGCGGTTCCGATGTGGGGTAAATGAGCGATCTGGTGTTTGATTTCTTTGAGAATGTCATCCAGACCTCGATTGGTCGCGAGATTAGTCGCTAAGGTTTTTTCGAGATTGGTGAATTGCCCTCGTAGAGCAGCTTCGTTGATTTCGCGGTGTCGATCGTGCTTCTCATTTTTGATGATCAGCAGAGGACTGTTTTCACTGAGAAGTTCGACAATGTTGAGCCAATAATGGAAATCGGTGTCTTCTTTACGACTGTCTGCAACAAGTACATAGAGAGAACGTTTAGTGAGGAAAAATTGATGGGTAGCGTGATAAATCTCTTGCCCGCCGAAGTCCCAGATGTTGACACGGAACTGCTTGCCATTTTTCATCGGTAAGTACCATTGAATGACCTCAATGCCTTCCGTCGATGGTTCCCTTTCTACAAGTTGATATTTTGGGTTCTCAATCTTTTTAGCAAGAGATGTTTTTCCTGCTCCGCCTTCACCAATGACTAGAAGTTTGGCTTCGTAGAGACGATCAATTCCTTCTTCTTCCTGTTGCTGAAAATACTTTCTGATTGCCCCAATTCCCTTTTCCGCAACTTCTAAAGGTGGAGTCCTAAGAGGATTCTCAGCCAAAGACAGGTCAGTTAAGTTTTGGATTTGAGTAATCGAACCAGGAATAACTGTAATCTGATTTTTGTATAAATTTAGTCTTATTAAGTTTTGAAGTTGAGCAATAGCAACAGGAATAGCGGTAATTTGATTATGAGACAAATACAGTTTTGTTAGGTTTTGGGCTTGGGCAATAGAGTCAGGAATAACTGTGATTTGATTGATAGATAAATCTAGTTCTGACAAATTTTGGAGATGAGTGATGGCATTAGGAATAACTGTGATTCGATTGTTATATAGATACAGTTCTGTTAAACTTTTAAGATGAGCAATAGAATCAGGAATAACTGTGATTTGGTTGTCGAATAAGTCCAGCTTCGTCAGGTTCTTAAGTTGACCTATTGCATCAGAAATAACTGCGATCCGATTATTGGACAAATCCAGTACTGTTAAATTTTGAAGTTGAGTAATTGCATCCGGAATGACTGTAATTTTATTGAAGGATAAATTAAGTATTTCTAACTGCTTCAATTCAAAAACCTCGGCTGGAATGCGAGTTAGATTGCTCTCCTCTCTATCGTACTGTCTACCTTCTAAGTCTAGTTGTTTAAGCTGTTTCTCCTTTGCCTCCTGAATCTTTCTCAAAACACGATCGGGGGTTCTATCTTCTCTAGGTTCCTGGCTAGTCATCTTGAGGAGGGATGGGGTGATTTTTGAGACGCTCTCCCCAATTATCACTGCAAATCTGAAGGGCGATCGCTGTGAGGAGGCGTGGTCACGATCGAGACTTTAAGCTGCGTCTATCTTGCCCTTTGCTTCAGCAACAGCCGTAGCAATCACCTCATCGCTCACACCATGCCGCCGCAAACTCTCAACCAAATTCGATAGCTCAAAATCTTGATCAAAACGCTCAAGATCCGCCCGTAAACCCTGCCCGATGTAAGCTCGAATCAGAGGTTCACAGCCAGAAAAGCCAAGCTGAGGTGCAATGCGCTGTAGATCTTCCACAACATCCTCTGGAACACTCAACTGAATCGTCATCATTGGGCGATCCTTTCTCAATCGCTGCTTCAAATCATTGATCTTCATAGCGAATTCTCTCTGAGTTAGTTGCCAACCGTGCAGAAATGAGCCGAATTATATCTTCTCGAAGGACAACACCACATAAAGCAAGCGCCAATCTACAGTGACTCCTATGACAGCTTCTCGCTCCTCACCATCAATGTAGCCAGCGTCTTCGACTTGTAAAAACGGATCAAAAAATGTTTCGCAAGCTGTCTCAAAATTGACCCTATGTTTGATGAAGTTTGACGATGCTTTATTGCTGTCCCATTCAAATTGAATCTTGTGTAAAGTGTAACTGACGTTCATGATCTTGCCTTACCTGCGCCAGAGCATCTTCCCCCGCAATGGTTTGAACGCTTCCATTTCTGACTTCATCCCGTCGCCGCTTTGCCTCCAAAATCCACGCGGTTTGAATTGCCAAATCAGTGTCAAATTCTAAGCTTTCTACCAGCTTCTCAGCCAAAAGCGCTCTGGATGCACTGGGTAGAGATAAGAGTTCTTCGGTGAGTTCTTTGATCGACTTCATGACCCCACAACCTATTAGGTTTTAATTGTAGTTTAACGTGCAAAAACGCTTTTACCAATCAGTTCTACAGGGTTTATGACCATCGATCGCTCTCCCCAATTATTACTGCACTGAGGGGCGATCGCTCAGGAAAGGTCGATCGTTGTGGTTAAGAAGCTGCTTGGTAAATGGCAGGGCGATATTTTGGTTCAGGAATCGGTTTGCCCTCAGCCGAAAACGAAAACACAGCCCGAATCGCCTCAGCAGTCAGAGTCGGATAATTTTCTAAAACCTGCTGCTCAGTCCACCCAGCCGCAAACAAACCTAAAATAAACTCCACAGATAGCCATGTTCCTTTAACGACAGGTTTGCCCAGAAGAATCTTGGAGTTGGAATGAATATATTCTCGCCAATCTAGTGCTTGATACCAAATCAACCAACAAATGATACTCATAAAAAATCAGTTAATTAACCGATTTCTATCTCTTAGATTTGAAAAGAACCTATCAGGGAAGCCGTTTCAAAGTCCCCCAAACTGGGGGATTTAGGGGGCGAGGATCTGTATCAGTAACTAGTGGATTTGGTATGAGACATCAAAGCTGCTCCTTCAACTTATTTTCTAAAAGGCTACCTGACGAGTATTCATTGCCCATTTTCTTCATACACAGGCGACCACAATTCTGTGATTGCAACTTCCCAACCTGGTAGCAACTCTGGAATTGTTAACGTATCGCCATCTCGCAACATTTCAACAACATCAGAATTGGGGCGATAAATTTCAACTTCGTGTTTATCTGGGTTAACAAAAATTCCAACCTGTGCGCCGAGTTCTAGAAACTTTTGAATCTTCTCTCTGAGCGGTTTCATATTGTCACTGGCAGAGCGCACTTCAACCACCAAATCGGGCACCAGTTCCACAAACGATCGGGGACTCCGCCGCAGCCGATCTGCCCGCACAAATGAAACATCCGGTGCCCGTAGATCTAAATTCGGCATAATAAAACCAGCCCCAGAACCCGTCACTCGTCCCAGTTTTCGCGGTAGCACCCAGATATTTAGAAAAGTGACTAACCGAGCGATAATTTCCTCAGAAATAAAGTCAGATGGACTCATTACAACAATTTTTCCTTCGACCAGTTCCAGTTGATAGTCGGGATACTGGCTCTGAAATGCCTGCAAATCGGCGATCGTTAGAGGCATCGTTTCACCTCAGCAATTTAATAAGTTGGAGCATTCTCATTATCGTTCATTGTTCTGTGATGAATCGAAATTGGATGCTTGACGACAGCAATCAATCCGTGTATTCTCACAAATTAAGGTTACTTTTCTGAAGAGATTAAGTAGCCCTAAACCGACCCAAAGCCTATTCGCTGACGCTATCCGAGACTGATACCAACAATCCCGGACAGCTAACCTCCCAAACTGATTTACCCAGTCTGGTGGCTAACGGAGTATTTTACCACTCCTCAAGTTGCCCTGATTTGTAATGTGTGCGGGGCGATGTGTTTTTGGGTCTGGGCGGTCGTCTAGGAGAAATTCTGGGAGCGATCGCCCGATTTCCAATTGTCATTCCAACCACAATTTCAACAATTAGAACTATTGCAATGAACGAAGAATCACTGCTTAATCGGGCTGCTTTGATTTGTCCCAATCCCTACGACTACGACCCTGCCTGGGAGCGCGTTTTGATGTTGTTAATTAGTTCTCCCGACGGCTTGAGCGACACGATTCGCAACTTACACGCTAGGGGATTTGCAGAAGCGGCTACTTGGAGTCGTCCTTTACCGATTCCCAATTCGCAAGAGGTGATGAGTGTGTTGTCAAAGAGAAGGATGAGGGATGAATAGTTTTCTCATCTGTCTCCAATGAGAGTTCTGAAAGTCAAAGTCCCTCACTCGTGGGGGATTTGGGGGGCTGTCTAGATTAACAACCGCAGCGAAAGGTTTCATCAAATTCACATTGTTTTACGACGGGTGGGTCATCTCTTCGGGTCGCACAAAGCGATCGAACTCCTCACCCGTCAAAAACTCTAGTGCAATACAAGCTTCGCGCAACGTAGAATTCTCTTGATAGGCTTTTTTGGCGACTTGGGCCGCTTTGTCGTAGCCAATTTTGGGATTCAACGCAGTCACTAGCATTAATGAGTCGTTGAGAAACTGAGCAATGCGATCGCGATTCGGTTCGATACCCACAATCATGTGATCGGTGAACGAAGAACAAGCATCACAAAGAATGCGAACAGAATGTAAAAGGTTATGAATTAAGACAGGCTTGAATACATTTAGCTCAAAATTGCCTTGACTGCCTGCGAATCCAATGGTGGCATCATTTCCTAACACTTGCACACACACCATCGTCATCGCTTCGCACTGTGTCGGATTCACCTTTCCCGGCATAATTGAGGAACCGGGTTCGTTCGCAGGGAGAATCAATTCGCCCAGTCCACAGCGCGGCCCAGACCCCATCCAGCGCAAGTCGTTGGCAATCTTCATCAAGGCACAGGCTAACGTTTTGAGTGCGCCACTGGTGGATACGATCGCATCATGTCCCGCTAAGACCGCAAACTTATTGGGGGCGCTAACAAAGGGTAAGTGGGTGAGTTTCGCGATTTCTGCTGCCGATCGCGCTGCAAACTCAGGATGAGTATTCAACCCAGTGCCGACAGCGGTGCCTCCGATCGCCAGTTCATACAGTTCAGGCAAGTTTGCTTCGATACGTCGAATTGCTTGATTTAACTGCGCCACATATCCAGAAAATTCCTGCCCCAATGTCAACGGAACGGCATCCATTAAGTGAGTTCGCCCAATTTTAACAATGTCATCATACGCCTGTGATTTATCTAACAACGCATCTCGCAATTTGACGATCATCGGAATTAATCGCTGAGTGATTGTCTCCACTGCCGCAATATGCATCGCTGTGGGGAACGTATCGTTAGAAGATTGAGACATATTAACGTGATCATTGGGATGAATCGGTTTTTTACTACCCAGTTCACCACCAGCAAGCTCGATCGCTCGATTAGAAATCACCTCATTGGCGTTCATATTTGTCTGAGTGCCGCTGCCCGTCTGCCAAATGCTCAACGGAAAATGATCGTCCAATTTCCCTGCGATCACTTCGTCGGCTGCTTGCGCGATCAAATCGACCTGCTCTTGAGTCAGTTTGCCTAAATCATGATTCACGATCGCCGCCGCCTTTTTGAGAATGCCAAACGCCCGAATCAACTCCCTCGGCATGACATCCTGACCGATCGCAAAATACATCAAAGAACGCTGCGTCTGTGCTCCCCAATAGCGATCGTTTGGCACAGCGATCGACCCCATACTATCCGTCTCATTCCGAGTTAATCCAGCGTCTGACATAAGCTCATTCCTCTGTTCATCGTTCTTGATCCTACTGCTGTGGGGTGATCAAGGAGCGAGTGCAGGACAATTCGGATGAGAGGGTTGACATGAGGTAGATTTGTGTATTTAATGTTGGTATATTCAGTAAAAAGAGCTGAATAAGACACCATAAGAATTCTCTCGCAGCAGCACAGGGAGAAGACAAAAGACGGGTGAGCGAGTGCTAAAAAAGCTGAAAATCACCTTAATTCATAAGGGTTTTAGCGTAAATCTCCCGATATCTGTTGCCAACGAGTTCATTGAAAAAAGCGATTCATCGCAAGGAGTCAGGAATGAAAAGCCATCCCCTACTGAACTTTTTGAGGTCTTTGTTTTCGCTGAGAGTACAACGACTGGTCAAAGGTTCCTCACCTCAATCAATCGGTGTACAACAGCCAATCGGTGTACAACGTTTCAACTACCTCGAAGAACAAGGAATTGTGACTGAGACCATCTATCCCAATCAACTTGGAAGAGTCAGTTATCAAGCCTCGTGGTGGTTTGCAGCTTGTCCACACAATGTTGTCCTATTACCCGGAACCCCCATTCGTGTCCTCGATCGCATCAACATTATTCTGATCGTGGAACCGCTCGCTCCCAGCAATTCACAGTCCAACCCATCTATCAATGCTGCTTAAGTGGAGGCAATATGCAACTCAAATGCTCATACAGACTCAAATCTCATCCCCTCAATCCTGCCCTTCCCTACAGATGGAGCAAGCATCCACTTCCCAGGTATCAGCGCAATCAGTTGAGAAATCCAGCTTCTGTTCGCCGATCGCCACGCTGCCAGCCTCAGAGCCACACGGCTCAAATCGCTATCTCTTCGAGTCACCTGCACGGGGTCGCCCCTCTGCCTAAACAAGACGGATTAGCCGAATCATCAGAGTGTGACGACTCAGGCAGGTAACCCGTCGAATGTCTTCAGTCTGCATTGGTCATCCAGGATTTGAATTTGCCGATGCAGGCTGTTCTCTTCATAGAAGCAACACAGGATAGAATATTTGTATAAGTTTTGTGTGTCCGTTATTGAAAATACACTCAGGACTTGTAGTTTAGATTATCTTTCTGGGAATCCTACCCTTAAATCAGGGTGTGGGCAACGCAGAAAGATAGAACCTCTCCCAGTTTGTGTTTGTCATGCTTGGTGACGCTCTGACGGGTACGCGCAGTAGAAACAAGAGAAGGACGTATATGGCTGAGAAAGTGCTCACGAAAAGAAAGCGGCTAAACCTCGACCTGGCTCCAGAAGCTTACGATTTGCTTCAAGAGTTGGCAACCGATTCTGGAAAGAATATGGCGGAGGTTTTGCGGACTGGACTGGCGCTTTATGGCATTGCCCATGAAGAAAAAAAGAAAGGTCGCAGTCTTGGAGTGGTAGAAGACGATCGAGTGATTAAGGAAATCGTCATTCCCTAATGAAACTCGCTCAAGTTTGATTTACTGCCCCTATTTTCAACCCCTTAAATTCCAGGAGGGCTAGTCTTCTTTAACAACCTTAAGTTAATTGCTGGGAAACTACTTGTAGAGTATTTGTTTGTAGATATTCTATTTCCCAAGCTAGTATTTTCTTCGACTTGAGTGTTAGGTGAGGAGTGGCTTTCCTGGGGTTTTTTGTAAATAAGGGGGGCTATGGCGGCGGAAAAAATAACAACTGAAGAGTTTCTCAGATTGGCTGGAATTGACCAAAATTCGTTCAAAATCATATCATCTGATCTCAAAAAGACTCAGACGACCGATGAGTTTCTTAAAGAACACGGTGTCGGCAAAGATGCCTTGACGGCCGACCAGGCTAGAAGTTTTGAACTCAGGCATCGCTTGACTGCAAGAATGATCATATTGGGATCTCTGGTTGCCCCGATGTCGATCGCTCCTTTTTGGCTCATGGCATTACTTTCTTTGCCTGCTTTTGGCCTAAAGCCTTACTCAGAAGCGATGCAGGCGGGTCTTTTAGCTGGGTTAGTATCAGACGTTGCAGGACTTTATTACGTGGTTACCCGCGATTTATTTCCGAAGGGTCAATCCTCCAACACAAAATCATCCAACACAAAATCAAAAGAAGAAGAGGATGGTGAGGATTAGAGTTAATCTTCACTTTCATCAATGGCTTCGATCTCTGAACTCTCCTCAATATGAATTTCTGGAATGCATTTTTCTCGAAAGTAACCTTCGTCAATGATGATAGTTTCTCTCGACGGTTCATTATCGCCTTCCGTAGCGGAACTCATCCACATCTCTTCAAAAATCAATTTGTATCGTCGGAGTTCTACAATGCGATCGTGCATTTTTTTGAGTAGTTTTCTGATTCGAGTCGATCCAATTTGTAGATCCTCTTCGCTGAGTTGATCGATTTGAGTTTGGTACTTTTCAATCTCTGCTTCTTTAGTTCTGAAGGTACGTTCAAATGCTTCAACGTTGTGATTAATAGAGTGAAAAAGCGGTTCTTGACCGCGATCGCAAAGCTTTTTAAGGGTGGGTTTGAGAAGGCGATCGAGAAATTCTTGAGAGCAATCAAAGGCGGTTTCAAGGTTGTCTAATCGATCTTCTAAGTCGCTCTTGGTTTCTTCTAAATGACGGATCGATTCTGACTGCTCACAACGTGCCCCAGCCTTCAAAAATCGCTGTTCTTGAGCAATGGATAGGCCTTGGTTTTCTCCGATCGTGGCATCGGTCATTTGGGTATTTGTCCAGATCGCCTCAGTTAGATTGGTCGATCGTAGATTCGATCGAGTCAGATTTGCCTCACTAAAATCGGCATAGCTAAGATAGGCGCGGCTTAAAGAAGCATCCGTCAAATCGGCTCCTTTCAGCACTGCATTGAGCAAATTTGCGGCTCTCAAACGCACTTCATGCATCACGGCTCCCGTCAAATTTGTGCCGCTTAGATAAGCTCGACTCAGATCAGCTTTTCTCAGATTGGCACCCGTCAAATTGGCATCACTGAGATCAGCCCGTCGCAAAAATGCCTGACTGAGATTCGCATTCTCCAAATTGACAGACGTAAACTCTACTCCACTCAACCGGGCCTGACAAAGATTGACACCCCGCAAGTTGGCATCGCTGAGATCGGCCCCATTGAGCCTTGTTCCTTTTCCACTCAAATCAGCTTCTTCGAGGTTGGCAGCCATTAAATTTGCCCGATTGAGACAAGCTCCGCGAAGCATGGCAAAGCTTAGATCGGCTCCTGCTAAATCGGCTCCTTCGAGCAAAGCGCCATTCAAGTTAGCGCGGTGGAGTGTGGCAAATCCCAGGGCAGTTCCTCGTAGTTCAGCGTTTTCGAGGTTTGCGTCCCTGAGATTGGCTCCCTTAAGTTGAGCGCGGCGAAGTTTTGCGTGACTCAGGTTGGCATTGCTCAAATCCGCGCGGCTCAAGTATGCGCCATGCAAAATCGCAAAACTGAGATTGGCACCGCTTAAATTTGCCGCCTCCAAATTTGCCCCTGTCAGTTTCGCATCAAATAGGTTCGCTCCCGCTAGCTTTGCCCGATTGAGCTTTGCTTCGCTGAGGTCGGATCGTTCCAAACGTGCGCCTGTGAGATTGGCATCTTTGAGGAACGCATTCGAGAGGTCAGTCCCGCTTAAAATCGCTCCGTCGAGATCCGCCTGAGTCAGATTAGTGCGTCTCAGGCTTGCACCCCGAAGGTTGGCCTGACGCAACTTAGCTCCTGACAGTTTGACGCAGCGTGCTTGGGCTTCTTGAAAATTGGCGCGATCAAGGCAAGCCCCATTCATCACCGCATTGTTCATGGTTGCATGAGTCAAATTAACCTCTTCTAAGTGAGCCTCAATCAGATTGGTGCGAGTGAGTTGGGCCCCACTTAGATCAGCGCCCGTCAGAATGGCTGCTTCGAGTTTGGCTCCTTGAAAGTTTGCTCCCTTGAGATTCGCTTCAAACAGGTTGGCACGGTACAAGTTGACACCTTTCATTTGAGTGCCGCTGAGGTTCGCTTTTCGCAGGGTTGCCCGATAAAGTTTAGCTCCTCCCAAGTCCGCTCCTTCTAAATTTGCGTGGTCTAGGGTAGCGTCCTCCAGATCAGCACGACGCAAACTAGCTTGAACTAGCGTTGCACCCGTTAAGTCTGCTCCGGTCAAGTCTGCTTCTCTCAGGTTGGCTCGACTCAGATTTGCTTCACATAGGTTGGCTCCTCTTAAATTGGCTCGACTTAAGTTGACTTCTCTCAAATCAGCACCCCGAAAATCATACTGTTGCCAGTTTTGGCCCGCGTAGTCTCCGCCAGGTTCCAGATTGCACATATCCCTCTCATCGTTGGACGTACACACGTAAGCGCTTTTTTCTGAGTTTTGCTTTACCGATCTGACACCCGCAAATTGCAGCTAGAGGGTGAAAACTGAAAGAGTGGGAAGGGGTTTACGTTGATCCTTGCTGGTTCTGAAGCGGAGACTGTCTTCGCGCCTGGATTGTGTAATATCGGTTGCATGGGTAATCGTCACTTAGTAAAAGCACCATTGAAGTTGATGTAAAAGCTCAGGGATTCTACACGAGTTATTGGAAAAGCGGATTGTTCAACTCAGTAATCTTACGGAAACTATCTTACCAGTTTATTTTTAGTTACAAAAATCTAAGAGCTAGTGATTGAACTAACCCCATTTAGGTGATCTTCATCACGTTCCCTAATCTTGCAAGGACTGTATCGGATTGATTCTCATCCCTCCAAACTCCCTGCTTTTACACGCCGATCGTCAATTTCCACCAGTTCAGCGTTCCGCCATCATTCGGAATTGCATCTACGATTTTAAGCTGCCAGCGTCCCTGAGTCTGTTGTCCTAAAAACTTTCTCAGCGTTGACGTGGTTTGCATTGTGTAGATCGTTTGTAGTTTTGTTCTGCGTCCCAGCGTTCTCCCTTGTAGTGTGACTGACGTTCCCACAGGTGAGATTAGATTGACCGAAATATCTCCCAAATACGTGTGATCAATGTCTACCGCAACCTGTATTTCTCGTAAAGCTGCCGTATCACCGACTTGAATCACACTCACAATTCCTTGAGCATTGTTATCAGGAATCACAACGCTGGTTGTATTTTGAAGCTGAAGCGATCGTGTCGAAGCCGTCAACATCGATCGTCTCTGAGTCGCAGCCTGCACCGCTTTTGCAGCATTCACTTTGCCATACCCAAACCAATCAGAACGTCCTCCCGCCTCATAAGTCCCTTTGCGTAACCCAAACTGCGGATCGGGGTCAGCATCAACAATTTTATCCGCCGTCTGCTGAAGGATCTGCCGCACTTCTTGAGCCGTCAGATCAGAATTTGCCGACAGCACCAGGGCTGCCACTCCAGCCACCAACGGACAAGCGCTCGAAGTCCCGCCAAAATCAGAGGTGAAATTGGTTTGATCGTAGCCATCTGCGTTGGTGCGATCGGTCGTAAACACCCCCAATCCTCGCAGCGAACTTCTGATCTCTGGTGGCGTGTAGACATAGCCCAAATCAGGCAAGCCAACTCCCGGCGGCGCATTGTTGCTGGGCCCGCAGATAGAAACATCTGGCCCCCAATTGCTGTAGGCTGCTTTCTTGCCCAAACTTGTCGAAGCAGACACGGTAATCACATCAGGATGAACGGTAAATCCGCCTAACCATTTTGTATTTCCAGTGAGTGCATTGTTTTGCCAACCTGATTCATTGATCGTTCCGCTGGTTGGTCGGTTTGCATTCCCCGCAGCGAATAAGATCACGCACCCTTTCCCATTCCGTCCTTCGGTTGCAGCGCGTGTAATTGCGGCTCGTTGTCGCAGTGAAAGCGGGTAATAGACGGCACTCGGCCCCCAGCTACAAGAAATTACCGATGCGCCTTTGGTGACCGCCCAATCAAACAGCGCCTCGATCGTTTCATCATCCAAAAAGCCTGTGGTTTTGATGGGCATTAGCGCACAACCGGGAGCCGCCCCCACTGTGCCAAATCCGTTTTCTTCGGCAACCGCAACCCCTGCACAAGAAGTCCCGTGATTTTCATCTGTTTCGTCAGGGAGCGGGAGGAAGGTGTCTTCCTTAAAGTTTCTGGGCGCGACGATTTTGCCGACTCCTTGAAAGTCAGGATGGTTTAGATCAACGCCATCGTCCATGACCGCAACGACGATCGAACGGCTCCCCCGCGTGGTTTCCCAGGCTTGTTCGGCAAACACATGAGAATTGGCGGCTAAATCCTGACCGCCTGTGTGATTGAGATGCCATTGTTTGGGGTAGAGCGGATCTTTGGGACGATAGTGCGCCTGACTTTGCACAATCACATTCGGCTCTGCGGTGAGAACTTCTGTTTTGGCGATTAATCGATTGGCAATTTTGACCGGATTTTCGGTCGCATTTGCAGTCAGTTGAAAGACAAACGTATTTGGAATTCCAGCGATCGTTTTCCCTTGTTGCAGTCCTAACTCGGTGGCGATCGCTGCAATCGTTTCCGCTTTTACAGCGGGGGCAAATTGAATCGTGATCTCATTCGTCAGGTAAATACGCGAACCGGGATTGTCTTTAATTTGATAAATATTGCTGGCATAATCGACCGCATCCGATCCGCGCACCTCTTTTAACACCTGATCTTTTTGCGTGGGATTGACCACAAACTCCGTCAACTGTGGCGGCCCAGCTTTGGGATCGATCTCAGCGGGAATGTTTTTGGCTAAATCTTCGACCTGTTGCTGAGATTTGGCCTGGACTGCAAAGCGATCGTTCACCTTTTCGATCACCAACTCTTCGCCCCCGCGCTGAAGAATCTTGCCCCGACTCTCTTCGGCAACACTGGCATTTGCGGGAGGTTCGATAGGTGGATTGGTCATAGCAGTCCCTTCCTTTAAGCGTCTGATGCCTGGTGACTACGCAGCCCAAACGACAGGCTACGGAACTAATCACCTTAAGTTTATCGGACTTGTGCCACAATGCTCGATCGCGCTCCCCTCTAAACTCTTCCAAAAATGGGAAACAATAGACCTCCTGCATGAATAGAATTTTCGATGTCACCTGCTGCTTAGGTCTTGCTCCGTTTGGGTCGGCTTGTGCCCCCTAAATCCCCCATTCTGGGGGACTTTGAAACCGCAAGTCTTGGCTCAAAGTCCCTCACTTGTGGGGGATTTAGGGGGCGTTTCCGGATTCGCGCAGGAGGTCTAATAAGCATTCTAAATTGATTGCGTTCTCTCTAATCAAACAGCAGGTTTCCAGGTGCCGTGGAATCCGAGAGGAATCACTTCTGGCAATGCTAAACGACAGACGGGAGAATCATCCAGGCGATCGCTATCAAAGATCCAAACCTCACTGCGATCGCGATCTCCATCATAGACAATGGTGAGAATCCAGCCGCGATCGAGATCTTCAGAATTGGGGGCGTAAATTGGCTCCGTTGGATAGTGATTGTCTCCCATATTGGCTTCGACTAACGCGCCAGTGGATTGATCGAAACGAGCGATCGCTCCAAACACTTCTTGCCTCAAATCTGCCCCCAACCGATGAATCGATAAGTAGGTGTATCGTGCAGGCTGACCGACTTCTTGAGGCTTGACAATGGGGAATTCGCAGGGACGATCGAGCAGTTCAGTGATCTCCAGCACTGTTGCAGAGTGTGGATCAATTCGGATTTGCCAGAGTGTTGGTTTTGCGATTGTTTGAATCTCACCTGTAGCAATCTCTTTTAGATACTGATTTGTATTAAAGTCAGCATACTTCACCACGTTCACAACAGCGTTTCCATCTGTATCCAAATAACCGTTGCCAAAGTGCCATTGATACCACGGGGCTGTTTCACCTTGACTGACGACTTTTAGCGTGTCGCGATCGACCACAAGGATCTGAGTTCCCCGCTCTGGCTGCCACGAAAACGCATCACTAAAGCTTTTTAATCGAGCCAATACGGGCAGAGGATTTAGGCGAGTTGGCGGCACAAAAAAGATGAGATACTTCCCAGCCATCACAAAGTCATGCAGTAAAGGATATCCCTCTAAAGCGGTACTGCTTCTTTGTTTTAGCGTTCCGTTTGCGCTGATGCGATAGAGATTTAGGGTGGCTGTTTTGCCAAAACTCACGCCAAAATTGTAGATGTCTCGTGTTTGAGGGTCGCGTTTGGGATGGGCAGAAAACGGCAGCGATTTGGGCAAACCTCCCAGATCATCAAAGCCGCGAGTTTCCAGAGTTTCTAAATCCAGCCCATAGGGATGTCCACCTTCCCAGAGGGCGAGGAGGCGATCGGGCAGCGCCAACACAGACGTATTTCCAGCATTCTTAGTAGCCTTAAACCGCTCCCAAATTGCCCCCGGCGGCATCATGCCATAGCCACCATAGATAAACCGTCCCGCCCGTTCTTCTTCCTGAAATTCTGCACTCTGCACATAGCGATAAACGCCCGTCGCACCCGCCGCCCTAAAATGAACGCCCAACACCGCCCCATCGCCATCAAACCAATGTCCTACAGGCTGTCCGCCCCGCTCTAACCGCCCCGGCCCATTGCGATAAAGTGATCCTTGTAAGCCCGATGGAATGGCCCCAGACAAAATCGCCAAAGGAGTCGGCTCAAATCCGGTTGCCGTGTGTAAAATTGCCTTTGCCCAAGTCTTCTTAGTCAGGGAACTAGTCACGATCGTCTCCTAAATCAGTCTTCTAGTCTAGCGTGGGCCTTTGACGTTAAACTTTTGTCTCTCGTCCAACATCTAAGGTCTCTTGTCTAATGAAAAATTAATGGAATTTGTAGATTGCGCGATCGCCCTTGGTAGTAATTTAGGCGACTCTCAACTGATTTTAGACGCTGCGCTAGAAAGGCTCGATCGCAGCATGGGGATCAAAGTCGAAACGCGATCGCATTGGTATCAAACCAAAGCCGTCACCCTGCCAGACAGTCCCCCTCAGCCCGACTACCTCAACGGCTGCGCCCTGCTCAAAACTACGCTCACCCCTGATCAACTGCTACAAACCCTGCTCAGTATCGAAACTCAATTTGGACGCATCCGCCAAGAACAATGGGGGCCTCGGACACTTGACTTAGACCTGCTCCTGTTTAATGATGTAATCCTGAACACGGCTCATCTAAAAATCCCGCATCCCAGAATGTCCGATCGCGCCTTTGTGCTGGTTCCCTTAGCCGAAATTGCCCCCGACTGGATCGAACCTGTGTCTGGAAGAGCGATCGCCCAACTCGCCCAAGCGTTAGACCCCTCCGACCTTAAAAAACTCACCTAACCCATTCTTTTTTCCTCCCTCCTCCCTCCTCCCTCCTCCCTCCCTCTCCCTCCCTCCCTTAAACCCCTCACCCCCCTTACCACATGCCCCTGGGTTCAGAACCTCCTCAACTCCTGAAACAGCGCCTTTCCTATAAGGGTCGCAAGTTCAATTTTGAAGTGAATCGGCTCCGGTTACCCAATCGTGCAGAGGGTGACTGGGAATGTATTCGTCATCCGGGAGGCGCGCTTGCAGTGCCCATTACGCCTGACGGTAAGCTAGTTTTGACTCGGCAGTATCGCTTTACTGTACAGGGTCGTTTGTTAGAATTTCCAGCGGGAACCGTTGAGCCAGAAGAAGATCCGCTAGAGACGATCGAGCGCGAAATCCAGGAAGAAATCGGCTACAAAGCAAGCCAGTGGAAGAAGTTAGGCGAATTTTTTCTCGCACCTGGCTACTCAGATGAAGTGATCTACGCATTTTTGGCAACCGATTTAGAATTGCTAGAAAATCCACCCAACCAAGACGACGACGAAGACATTGAAACCGTTTTGATGACACTTCAAGAAGTCGAAAAAGCAATCCAGGAAGGCACAATCTCAGACGCAAAATCGATCTGTAGCTTGATGCTGGCCCGGCCCTTGTTGGAGGGGGTTTAGACGTTGGACTTTGGAGAAGGGTTGATAATTTTGATCTAGAGGATGCGAAACAGTCGAAAAATTAGGACTTGGCAGTAGTGGGATTTTCGGCGTTGCTGAATCAGAGGATGAATTGCCCCAAAGCGGAGGGAAACCCCAATGTTCAAAGTCCCCCAATTTTGGGGGATTTAGGGGGCGAAAAGATTGACACTTCACACAGATTCATCCCTCCAATCAGCAACGCCGGATTTCTAGATCCCCGCTTTACTGAGGCTACGGTGTACACATAGGTCGTTGATTGTCTCCGTTTCAGTCGGTTGTTGCCCCTAAATCTCTGAGAAGCTTTAAACTCCTGAGAAGTTTTTGCCTTCTAGAAGCCTTTCTTTCTCAAAGTCCCCCATTTTGAGGGATTGGGGGGCAAAGCATCTCGGCGCTACACAGATCGATCGACTTGTGCACACGATCGCATTGCTCAGGAATGAGAATTGAATAATACCGGATTTTGTAGGGTGTGTTGAGCCACGCAAGACGCACCGATTGCAACCGTTGGCGGTGCCTTTCTCTATCGCTCAACACACCCTACGCAATGGTCGGTTTTATTAAATCCACAATTATCACAATTATAAGGAGGTGTTGGGGGAGGTCGAAGATCGGTTGCAATAACAAATTGATTTGGTTTGGTATGAGACTTTAAGAGGATTAATCAACCTCATCAAAAAGTCTAAGATCTAAAATCCCAGTTCAAGGTTTAATGTCTTCTTTATGTCTGATCTAATCTTGTTTTGGCACCGTCGGGATCTGCGAACTTCTGACAATATTGGGTTGGCTACTGCGCGTCAACAGAGTACCAAAGTGGTAGGCGTTTTTTGTCTTGATCCCAGCCTGTTGATCGATGTTGCGCCTGCGCGAGTCACTTATCTGATCGGCAGTTTGCAGTCACTTCAACAACGGTATACCGAAGCAGGCAGCCAACTTCTGATCTTGCAGGATGACCCTCGAAAAGGCTTGCCCCGACTGGCCAACACGCTCAACGCTAAAGCCGTCTTCTTTAACTATGATGTAGAGCCTTACGCCCGCGATCGCGATCGCACCGTCATTCAGTCCCTCAATCAGACCAGCATCGAAGTCAAAACATTTTGGGATCAACTCCTCCACTCGCCCGAAGACATCAAGTCGGGATCGGGAGAGCCTTACACTGTTTACAGTCCCTTTTGGCGAAACTGGAACAGCAAACCCAAAGCAGCCCCCGCCCCTGATCTCGCAAACGCAGAAGGTCTGACAGAGCCGGAAATCGAGGTTGCAAAACAAGCCGGAACGATCGCCCTTCCAAGCGCCAAGGATCTCGGTTTTGTGTGGGACAATCCACTGATGCTGCAACCCGGAGAACAGGCAGCTAAAGATCGACTAGAAGAATTTACGCGATCGGCGATTAATGAATATCAAGAACAGCGCAACTTTCCGGCTAATCCGGGGACTTCGATCCTGAGTGCTGCGTTGAAGTTTGGGGTAATTGGGGTGCGATCGGTCTGGGCGGCAACGGTAAACGCAATGGAGCAAAGCCGCAGTGATGAAACGCAAGCCAGCATTCAAACTTGGCGGCAAGAGATCGCTTGGAGAGAGTTTTATCAGGATGTCATGTATCACTTCCCGGAGTTGGCGGAGGGTGCCTATCGCAAGGTGCTAAAGACCTTTCCCTGGGAGAACAATGAGGATTATTTTCAGGCGTGGTGTGAGGGGATGACGGGGTATCCGATCGTCGATGCTGCGATGCGGCAAATGAATGAAACCGCCTGGATGCACAACCGTTGCCGGATGATTGTAGCCAGCTTTTTGACGAAGGATTTGCTGGTTGATTTTCGATTGGGTGAAAAGTACTTTATGGAAAGGCTCTACGATGGGGATCTGTCGGCCAATAATGGCGGCTGGCAATGGAGTGCATCCAGCGGCATGGATCCAAAACCGTTGCGGATTTTTAACCCGGCGAGTCAAGCCAAGAAATTTGACCCCAATGCAGAATATATTCGCAAATGGTTACCAGAGCTTCGCAGTGTGGATACGAAAGATCTCATTTCTGGAACGATTTCGGAATACGATCGCAATCGCTGCAACTATCCCGCGCCGATCGTCGATCACAACCAACAACAACGCCACTTTAAACAACAATATCAACAGCAAAGAGAACTCACAGGCGACAAATCAGAAGTTAGCTAATCGTGTCGGGGTCAATGCCAAGCGATCGTAAGTATTCAGCCAGTTGATTTGAACGGTTAGCGGCTTGAGAAGCCTGTTCAGCCAGTTGTTCTGCTCGTTGACGTTCTTGAATTGCAGCTTCATCGGGGGTCGGCACTAGATGTCCGTCTGCGGTAAAGTAGCGAAGTTGGCGGTTCTCGATGCCTAAAAAGAGATTTAACTCTTGGCTCCAAAGCCAATTATTCTGACTGGGTGCAATGGGTTGATACTGGTGTCCCACTAACCGAAATCCGGCAAACTCCAGGCTCTCTGGCGAAAACCAAAAGTACTCTGGAGTCCGAAAGCGATCTTGGTAAAGCGTCTTCTTGAGATTGCGATCGGTGTCAGCGGTGGAAATGGACAACAGTTCGATAATCAGATTGGGATATTTGCCGTCTTCCTCCCAGGTGACCCAGGAATTGCGCGGCACTTTGGCCGTTTGCTTGACCAGAAAGAAGTCCGGCCCGCGAAAGTCCCGGTTCCTCAACTGCTGACGACTGAAATAAATCGTAAGATTGGCACCGATAAAAAAGTCCGTGCGATCGCGCCACAAAAACTCCAGGCAAGCCACCAACAGAGCAAGCTGCGTATAGTGCAAAGAACTTTCCATCTCTGGCTCATCGCTCAACAGTTGAGTTGCGTCAGGCATCAGAGCCTCTAGTTGTTGCGCCGTCAGATTCATAAGACGTTTCCTGGCAACGGGTTGATTTCTATGTTGACTTCTATTATCAGCGATCGCGTCAAAACAATGTTGTTGCGGTCGTGGCTCAGAAGCGCGATCGATATTACAATTTTTCAAGTTTATCGACTGAGCGATCGACTTCGTTGATCATTACTGTTATCTGGATCAAGGGGAAACAACCATGTGGCACCGTTTGAGCATTGTCTTATTCGCTGGCTTAGTGAGCTTATTCTCAATTCTTTTACCGATGAAACCTGTGCAGGCGGCGACTTGTGAGTTGTCTGCGATCGTCTGGGAAGGCTACACCGATTCATCATTTACTAAAGAATTTGCAGAAAAAACAGGCTGCACGATTAAAGCCACCTATGCCGGGTCGAGCGATGAAATGTTTGCCAAATTCCGCACCGGAAAAGGGCGCACCTATGATCTAATATCGGCTTCGGGAGACATTACTCAACGGTTGTACAAAGCGGGTTTGGTGCAAGCGATCGACTCTACTAAATTGCAAAACTACAGTACCGTATTCGACTCATTTCAAGGTGGAAAATGGAATACCTTTGACGGAAAACCTTACGGCGTGACGTTTGCCTGGGGGCCCAATGTTTTGCTTTATAACTCGGAGAAAGTCAAGTCTGCACCTCAATCTTGGGATGTGCTGTTTGATCCCAAGTATGCCGGAAAAATCTCACTGCCCGACAACCCGATGACGATCGCTGACGTTGCATTATGGTTGGGCAAAGACGATCCCTACAATCTCACCGACGCAGATCTGGCAGACGTGAAAGCAAAACTGTTGGAACTACGGCCCAATGTCCGCAAATTTTGGACAACGGCTGGCGAATTGGCAAACCTATTTCAATCGGGTGAAACTGTCCTAGCTCATGCCTGGCCGTTGACCTACACACAACTTAAATCTGAAGGGTTCCCGATCGCTTCTGTCACGCCCAAAGGCAAGCTCACCGGATGGACAGATTCGTGGATGATTTCCAAAAATTCTCGCAACTCAGACGCAGCTTATCAGTGGGTTGACTTTATCCTGAGCGAAGACGGTCAAAAAGGCGTAATGGATGTCACAGGCTATTCGGGTGCAACTGAATTAGGAGTCAAAGCCGTGGGCGCAAAACGAGCCAAAGAATTGTTTATGGATGACCTGTCTCTACACCAGCAAATTAAGATGTGGCAAAACGTCCCCAACTACGATCGCTGGGTACAACTCTGGAATGAAATTCGCAGCTAAGGATTGTGAATCAAATAAACCTGGCGAATCAATTCGCGGCTATCAGACCGAAATCCACCTCCGTGGACTAGCTGTTAGAATCACTTCCTTGGTGCGCCAAGGCACATGTCCTTTTAGCCCCGACCCTGGTCGGCGGGCATCTAAATGACAGCAATCAACAATCTATTACAAAAGCGTCGTCAATCTCAATCGTTAGGATTGTACGCAACGTTAATTCCGCCGTTACTTTGGATGTCGCTGTTGTATTTCATTCCGATCGCGCTCCTTATCTCTTACAGCATTTGGAGATTGGAGGCTTACGATGTGGTGAAAGAATTCAGTTTTGCAAACTTTCAGGCGATTTTTAGCAATCCTTCTTATCGATCGGTGATCATTCTTACCGTCTGGACTGCCTTGAGTGTCACCCTGATCGATATTGTAATCGCCCTGCCGTTGGGTTACTTTGTGGCGAAGTATAGCGATCGCTATCGAAGTCTGCTCACGATCCTGGTCATTCTACCATTGTGGTCAAGCTATCTCGTCCGAGTCTTCGCCTGGAAAATTATCCTCGGCTACAACGGCATTCTCAATACGGCGCTGTTGTCGATCGGACTGCTCAAAGAACCCAGTCAACTTTTTCTATACAATCAGTTTTCGACGACTTTAACGTTTGTGCATGTTTGGTTACCCTTTATGATTTTGCCAATCATCACAGCATTTGAGCGGTTACCCAACGACCTTCTCGAAGCGTCTGCCGATCTGAATGCGCCTCCGTTCACTACTTTTCGTCGAGTGATTCTTCCGCTGGTTGCGCCTGGGGTTCTAGCAGGCTCTATCAACGTATTCTCTCTGACGATGGGAGACTTTATTACACCGAGTTTAGTTGGCAGTTCTAGCGGCATCATGTTAGGAAACATTATTGCGTCTCAGTTTGGCGTTGCTTACAATTTTCCTTTGGGTGCAGCGTTTGCTTTGATTGTGATGTTGATTGTGTTTAGCGGATTGGCGATCGTTCTCAAACAAGGAGCGCTAGAAAATTGACTCTAACACCGAGAACTCAGCGCAGACCGTGGTTTTTAGGAATCTGGACAATATTGGTTTTTGCCTTTTTGTATCTGCCGATCGCTGTTCTGATTCTCATGAGTTTCAACGACTCCAAAATTCTGTCTCTGCCGTTTCGAGGATTCACGCTGGACTGGTACGATCGCGCTTACCATGACACGGCTCTCCAACTGGCGCTGATCAATTCTCTCAAAGTGGCGACAATGGCGACGGCGATCGCCACAACGTTAGGATTATTAGCTGCATTTGCAATTTATCGCTATCAATTTTTTGGTAAAAATGCCTTTCGGATTGCGATTAATTTACCGATTTTGCTGCCTGGAGTGGTGACTGGGGTAGCGATGCTGGCGTATCTTTCTGATTTGGGATTTGAACTTTCGCTCTGGACGGTGATTTTGGGTCATGCGGTGTTTGGTTTACCTGTCGCCCTTGGCTCGATTTTTACCCGCCTGAGTCAATTTCCCCGCAGTCTTGAAGAAGCCGCTTACGATTTAGGCGCAAAGCCAGCACAGGTCTTTACTGGAGTCATTCTCCCTTATATTCGTAGCGCTTTGATCGCAGGTGCTTTATTAGCGTTCACGCTCTCATTTGATGAAGTGATCGTTACCATATTCCTGACCGGACGCGAAAACACGTTGCCAATGGAAATTTGGGGACGACTGCGAACGAATATCACGCCAGAGATTGCAGCGATCGCCACTCTGATTTTGCTGGCCAGTACAATGCTGGTGTTGATGAGTCAGAGGCTGGGAGGGATGAAGGATGAGGGATGAGGGATGAAGGATGAGGGATGAAACATGAAAGATAGTGTGGTTTATTTGGAGTCAGTGAGTAAGGTTTATCCGACGGCGAAGGGGGAGGTGTATGCGGTTCAGGATGTGACGATCGACGTGCGGGCGGGGGAGTTTTTTTCGCTGTTGGGGTCGAGTGGATCGGGCAAAACAACGACACTGCGCTTGATTGGGGGATTCGATATTCCTGAATATGGGCGCGTGTTTGTCGGGGGAGAAGAGGTGACGACGCGGCCGCCCTATCGCCGGGATGTTCACACGGTTTTTCAAAGCTATGCGCTCTTTCCGCATCTGACGGTGGCTGAGAATATTGCATATCCACTGACGATCGCCAACGTTTCTAAAAGTGACATTGCGCCTCGGATTCAAGAATCGCTGAAACGATTTCGGATTGACGAATTGGGCGATCGTCGTCCTGCTCAACTTTCGGGCGGTCAGCAGCAGCGAGTTGCGCTGGCGCGTGCCCTGATCAGTCAGCCAAAAGTGCTTTTACTCGATGAGCCATTGTCTGCACTGGATGCCAAAATTCGGGAAGAGGTGCGCCAAGAACTGCGAGAATTGCAGCGTCAAACTAACCTCACATTCATCTACGTTACCCACGATCAAGAAGAAGCGCTGGCACTGTCCGATCGCGTCGCCGTCATGCACAAGGGTCAAATTCAACAACTTGGCACGCCCAAACAAATCTACGATCGACCCAATTCTCTATTTGTCGCGCAGTTTATCGGCAAGGCTAATTTTCTGCAAGGTCGCGTTCTCGAAGTCACGAATGACGGTTGTCGTGTGAATGTGAAGGGCGTAACGATCGAGGCGATTTCGCCCAACAATCCCGTTCAAATCGGGGATGAAGTGACGCTGATGATTCGTCCAGAACGGCTGCAAGTCAATCATTTAGGCACAGCGGACAACCAGATAGCGGGCAAAATTCAGACGGTTACTTATATCGGTTAACTGCTGCAATCTCAGATGGAAACGGCGATCGGTTCACTCACGGTGACTCAACTCTGTGACGGGCGGGGCGACCAATCTGGACAAACGCTCTCCTGGAATGCTCAAGACTGCATTGTGATCAAAATCTAGCTTGAATTTCAACGTCAGTTTGGTGAACTTCGTTATTGAGGTCTTCTACCCCCAAGCTGTCAATTCTGTAGGACTTTATGACAAGACTTCCAGTTCAAAGTTCTCGTAAGGCAGTTTATCGAATTGATATAACTTTAGTAGATTGCAAACGAATATTTTTAACGTCAATCCGATGAAGTTTTTTCGCTGCGTTGTTTGGCGCTTCTGCTCCCCAACCCCCCAACTTTGGAGAACTTTTAGATCAGATTTCTGGTTCAAAGTCCCCCAGCATTGGGGGATTTAGGGGGCTGCCCGGATTCATCACCGTAGCGAAAGATTCCATCCAATTCACGTTATTTTTAGCAGATTACTTCTCTATTTCGATCGCTCGTCCTGACTTTGCCGAATATACCACCGAGCAAACAGTTGACTAGCACCCACCATCATTAGATTGAAAATCATAGAATCTCTTGAGATCAACATCTCTGGACTCCAACCGTTTCCCACCAACAGAAGGAGCGACGTGAGAACTACCACCGCTGAACCGAGCTTTAAAGAGTAGCCTCGACGAGACAAAGGAAAATAAAATTGATACGTGAGCAAACCGACTAACAGTCCATTCAAGAAACCGATGAATAATCCTGTTGTACTGTTGGCTAAGAGAGAAATAAATCCGATGCCTGTAGTCCGCCAAACCGCATTCCAGAGGATTCGATCGAAGGTCAGGGGCGGCGCGATTTTGCCTTCTTCGACCGTCATCAAATCGTCTGAGGGCTGTGAGTAGCCGTTTTGCAAGATATCCAGCGCTTCTTCTGTGGATTCTAATCGCTCGTCTAGGGCGGGTTCGGTAAGCCAAGTCAACCAATCGGCAAATTCGGGACTGACGTGGGCGACTGACCGAAACTGAATCCGTAAATTACGCTGAGGTAAATCGGCTGGATGCTTGCCCGTCACCAGATAAATCAACGTCGCCCCCAAACTGTAGAGATCCGACGCGGGAGTGGCTCGTCCGCCATACTGTTCGGGTGGCATATAGCCGTAAGTACCGACGACGGTAATCGTTCCGCCTTCTTGAGCGACCAGCGTTTGCACTGAGCCGAAATCGACGAGATAAACTTGCCCGACATGGTTGCCCGATCGGTCTGTCAACAGCAAATTACTCGGCTTAATATCGCGATGAATCACAGGTGGATGCTGGCGATGCAAATAGGCAAGAATTTCTAATAGCGATTTGGCTAACTGCTGAACTTCTATCTCGCTAAATGTCCGACCTGCTGTGAGTTGATCTTGTAGAGACTTTGCCTCAATGTAGCTCTGCACCAGCGCAAAGCCTTTCCCATTTGACCATTCCATCTCAAAGTAGTCGAGATAGCGAGGAATGGCAGGATGATCCAACGCTTTCAGGGTTTCGGCTTCTCGCTCAAACAGTTTGAGATCCGCCCACTCAAAGTCATGACCAAAGGTGAGCAGTTTGACGACCACTGGTTTCTGAGTCTGTAAGTCAAGCGCCAAGAAAGTCTGCCGTCCCGCTTTTTTGCCCAACGACTGCTGAATCTGGTAGCGATCGTGCAGCAATTCCCCAGACATTTCAGAGAGTGCGCCCATCCGTTCCTCGCTGCTTAGATTTACAGTTGAATGTCGCTAACTTAAGGACAGTGGCTTGCACCTTTCATCCCTCATCCCTCATCCCTCCCGATCGCTTGTCCCGCAATCCAAGCCGTCGTCCAAGCGCTCTGAAAGTTAAAGCCTCCCGTCACGCCGTCAATGTCTAGAATTTCACCCGCCAAATAAAGACCAGGGCAACAGCGACTTTCCATTGTTTTGAAGTTAACTTCTTTGAGATTTACGCCGCCACAGGTCACGAATTCCTCTTTAAAAACGCCTTTGCCGTTGACTTTATACTGTCCTTGAGTGAATTCCTGGATCAACAGATTTAGCGTTTTGTTAGAAAGTTCCGCCCAGCGAGTTTGCTTTTGGATGCCGACAGAATTGGTCAGACGCTCCCAGAGACGACGCGGCAAAATGACAGGACAGCTAGAAGCGATCGCTCGTTGGGGCAGTTGTGATTTCACCGCTAATAGCTGTTGTCGAAGTGCTTCAGGATTTTGTTGGGGGAGCCAATTGATCGTCAGCGCCGCTTGATAGTGATCTTCATGTAAGGCTCTTGCACCCCAGGCAGATAGCTTCAAAACGGCGGGCCCACTCAAGCCCCAGTGCGTCACCAACAATGCGCCCGTCTGTTCTAACTTGCTGTCACCCACTTGTAAACGCAACCGTACCGGATCGACCGCAATTCCGGGCAATTCTTGTAGTCGATCGTCCTCAACGTTGAACGTAAACAGTGAGGGAACGGGAGATTCAATAGTATGTCCCAGCGATCGCGCGAATTCGTAGCCTTGAGGACTGCTGCCCGTTGCCAAAATCACTCGATCGGCGGTCAACACTTCCCCTGATCGCAGTTCAATCTTAAAGCCGTCGTCTTTCTTCTCAACCGACTTCACGCCTGCACCGACGCAGAGATTTACCCCGGCGTCGTGAGCTTGCTCGATTAAACAATTGGCGATCGTTTCTGAATTGTCCGTCGTTGGAAACATGCGTCCATCAGGTTCGGTTTTGAGTTTGACCTGACGATCGGTAAACCACTCCACCGTATCCTTGGCTTGAAACTGGCTAAACGCTCCCCGCAAAGCCTTGCCGCCTCTAGGATAATGCTGAACTAGAATTGCCGGATCAAAACAAGCATGAGTCACATTACAGCGTCCGCCCCCCGAAATCCGAACTTTGGCCAGAGGTTGACGACCCGCTTCGAGTAGAGTGACTTGAGCGTGAGGGTGCTTTTGAGCCGCGCAGATTGCACCAAAGAAACCAGCCGCACCGCCGCCGATCGTCACGACTTTGAGAGATTGAAGAGACAAAGGAATTTGTTGAATAAAGTTTGAACCTGGATTGTGACACCCGACTTCGATCGTCAGCAACTCTTTAGAGAACTTTGCACAGATCAGATTCCCCTAGCTCCGTTAAAAAGGGAACCAGACTTTTATTTTCTCCTCTTTTAAGGCTGCTGTGTACATACAAGTCCTTGTCGCTTCGTTTCAAGCGGCTTCAGCCCCCTAAATCCCCCATGCTGGGGGACTTTGACCAAGGAAAGATTTCCAAAGTTCAAAGCCATGACGACGGCTCAAAGTCCCCCATTTTTGGGGGATTTAGGGGGCAAAGGATCTCAGCAATGACTGATCGATCTACTTGTGTGTACACGGCAGCTTTTAAGGGGGGTTAGGAGGGATCAAAAGACAGCCAGCTTCATGAAGAATTGGTATCAACAACCATTCGTACTCTAACAGATCTCCTTATTCAAGGGGCTAAAGATATTTGCATGATTATTTTGAATGATCTGCGATCGAGAAACGAGTTGATCCAATTGATGATGAGTGAATATCACTGGCTCAAGAACAATTACTCATGGTCATTGGTTTAGAAGAGTAGAGCCTTCATCCTTCATTTTCATCATTTATTGCAGGCGCGATCGTCCCAAAGTCGTAATGTACAAAACTGCTTCGTCTGGAGGAATGCCCAACACCTCATTAACCTGGTCATCAAAAAATCCAGCAATGCCACTGACTCCCAAACCGAGTTGGATTGCACCCAGATTGAGCCGTTGTCCCAGGTGTCCGGCATCCATATGCAGGTAGCGGTAAGCCCGATCGCCATATTGTTCGATCGCTCTTTGCAAATCGGCTGTGTGAAATAAAACCGCCCCAGCATCGCGTCCCAAATCCTGGCTCAGACAGAGATAATGTAGCTCTCGACGAAAGTTTTTAAATCGAATCTGACGCAGTTCTTGCGCTCTCGGAGCGTAGTAATAACAGCCTTCTTCTAGCCCATCGACCGAAGAGACTGCAATAAAGGTTTCGACCAAACTGAGATCAAAGTAGTCGGGCGATCCATCTAAATCCTGGTCAATGTAGTGTTGGGGTTGATACGTGAAGTCAAGCAGCGCGTTTAACTCTTCTAAGGTTAGGGATTGCCCACTGTAGCCACGGGTTGATCGTCGCTTTAAGATTGCTTGTTCTAAATTCTCTAGCTGGCTGCCCCAGGCGATCGCGGGTGACGCGGTAGAGACTTTTAGACAAAACGGAAAGTTGTACTTATCCGATCGTTCGCCCACTGTGGGGGGCAGTTTCCAGTTAACTTTGGCAGCAGGGTCAGAAGGAATCTGGGTGACGTGATGCAGATAGTGCAGCAGTTCACCATCGGCAATTTTGGGATAGTCTCGCTGAGTCGTCGCAGGAAGCGCAGTCCGTGTCAGGGGCAAATTTTGGTTAACTTCTCGCAAATCGGCTAAAGGCATGACGGCGATCGCACCTTCCTGATCCGCATCCAGATACAGCAATTGATTGACCGCCTCATCTGCAAATCCGCCAATCAAATGGGGGCGAAAATCATTTAGGGCGCTGGCGAGTTCTAAATTGCCCAAAAGGTGGCCAGAGTCCAAGAAAATTCGACGATAGGCCCGATCCTGATAGCGCCATGCCGATCTAAAAAACACGGCTGTCACCACGATCGCCAACTGTGTCCCTTCGAGGGTCGGATTCCAAAAGCAGGCAGATTGAAGCGTCGTCCAAATATCACTTTCCCAAAATCGCAGGAGAGAATGAGTGTTTGCCTGATAGTGATACAGCCCAGCCGGGAGCAGCGGAGTCCCACGAGAGAGGAGGTAAATTTCTGCGGGGTAGAGTCCTCCAGCCGAAGGAGACGATCGCAAATAGTGAGGGTCGCCCCCCGTGGGAATCATGCCCGTGATGCCATAGCTACAAAACAGCAGATGTGACAGTCTGCGCCACCAGGTTTTGACCGCATCTTGAGCAAACGCATTGGGGTCTTGGCTCAAAAAAGGCTTGAGGTCTAGAGGGGTGCCCAGTTTGTAATCCTTAAAAGGAACGGGCTGCTGGCTCCAATCGAGGGGCTTACTTTTGACTTTAATCGTCTCAGGATTGTATTTTGTGCGCTCGTGGTAGTGTTGAGCGATCGATCCAGGAAGATCTGACATAGGACTCTAAGGAAGGGCTGCGGCTATCTCTGATCTTGACATGGAAAGGGAGGGATGAGGGATGAGGGATGAGGGATGAAAAAGTTATGGTATTGCTCAATCTCAGTATGAATCGTTCTCACGCCAATTAGCACAGCCCAGATCACGATCGTTCAGCCTCGGTGCCAGTCAACAAACTTATCTAGTTTGGCAACCCATGATCAAAGTACAGGAGCCTCAAACGTAGATTCTTTGACAAGAGAAAAGCTAACACAATTTTTGGAGCAGCTTAGATTTCTTGACAAAGGACTATCAGATCAAGACTTTGGACATCCCTCATTCCTTCAATCTTTCTCACCTGAAATGATATGTACGTCTATGTTCTTAAGAGATTTGAGAAGCTGTTGAGTTAATGAACCATGTAATAGATTTTTCCACCACGATCGCTGACTTTCGCCAATGACAATTTGTGTGATTCGATAGTCTCTAGCGATGTCTGCGATCGCTTTTGCTTTGTTGTGTCCTGCAACCCGAATGAATTCTCCTTCAAACTCTCGGCAGAGGCGCTCACAAGTTTCAATATGCAGGCTCTCTACTTTGTTGAGAAAGCGATCGGGATCATCGACAAACAAACAATAGAAGGGCGCGTGCATATAGCCAGCAATTCGGGAGCCACGTCGAACCAGTTGGAGAGCATTGGGATAAGTTGAGACACAAACCAAAACTCGTTCGCGGACATTGCAATAAGGGGCTTTGTGAGTTGAGTTTTCGACTCCGATCGCGTCTTCTTCTACGTTGTCGGCCAGTTCTCGTAGGGCCAGTTCTCGTAGGGCAATCAGATTGCGTCGTTGAAAGAAGTTTTGTAGAGACTGATCGATCTTTTCGGGAGCGTAGATTTTGCCGTCTTTGAGGCGCTCTTCTAACGTTTCTGGCGTGACATCGACGACGACGACTTCATCCGCTTCATCGAGCAGGCGATCGGGAATCCGTTCTCTCACAACCACGCCTGTAATGCGCGCAACCAGATCATTGAGGCTTTCTAAATGCTGAATGTTGACCGTAGAAAACACATCAATTCCAGCCGCCAAAATCACCTCAACATCCTGATAGCGTTTTTCTCGTTGAGAGCCAGGGACGTTGGTGTGAGCCAGCTCATCGACTAAAACTAACTGAGGATGACGAGTCAAAATAGCATCGGTATCCATCTCAGTCAGCGTCACTCCTGACCAGGTAATCTGTTGTCGAGGCACCAGTTCTAAACCGATGGCTTTGGCGATCGTTTCCTGGCGATTGTGGGTTTCTAATAAACCAATGACCACATCAGTGCCTTCTTTTTTGAGACGGTGCCCTTCTTCCAGCATTTTGTAAGTTTTGCCCACACCGGGAGACATGCCAATAAAGGCTTTGTGCTTACCACGACGACCAGCCCGCATGTAAGAGATATCAGGAGAGGGATTGGGCAAATTTTTCATCGTGCACAGATGATGATATGGACAGCAGCGTAACCGATAAAAGTTTTTGAGGATTTGCGGTCAGATGTCTTTAGTCAGGGTCTTACTTATTCTAAAGAACAAGTCTGAAGTGAATAATAAACTGGACAAGTTTTTTTGAGAACAAACTCAAGCTCTGAAACCATCATGGGATGAAACGCCATTGCCAGAATGTGATCTCCCAGACGAACAGTAGGGTTCTCGCTCAAGGGAATGACTCGATCTTGTCTCAAGCACCCTAAAATTAAGCATTTCTCAGGAATCTGAAGATCGGCTAACTGACTTCCACAATAGCTACTATTGAACTCAATTTTGACTGCAAACAAACTTGGCTGGACGGGTCTTGTTGAGAGGATAATTCTTTCTTGTTCCATAGCTACACCTTGTCCTAAGTTGAGTAATCTTTGAAGAATGTTTCAGCTAGGCACGAGAGTAAGGATAGTTTTTAGCAAGTGAGTAGAGTAAAGGTCTAACGTTCAGACTTACTGGCTGTTTGAGATGATGTGAACATCTGTTTGTTTGAGCGATCGGACAAGCTGATTGATCAATGATTCGCGCCAAAAGACTTGCCAGCAAGACTGATCAGATTGGCCTAAAACAACTTGAGTAATCCGATGAGATTGTGCAGCTTTAATGATTTCCTTCCCAAGAGGCTCTCCTGTGGCTTGAATAAATTGTGCATCAAACTTTTGACAAATTCGCTCACACCTTTCTAGAAAACGGGCTTCAGATTTAGTGGGCGATCGCTCAGTTCTTTGAACAAACAAAACATAAAGAGGAGCATTCATGTAGTCTGCAAGTTTTGCGCCGCGTTGTACCAATCGCAAAGAGTTGGGAGCAGTCGAAATACAAACTAAAACACGCTCGTGAATCTGACAAAAATTAGTTGATAGATTGCAGTCATCTTCGCGGCGTTGAATGGCTGCGCGAGTGCCTTCGATTTGATCAGCAACTTCTCGAAGGGCTAGTTCGCGTAGAGCTACCAGGTTGCGACGCTGAAAAAAGCCCTGCAAAGCCTCGTCAATCTGCTCAGACGGATAAATTTTTCCGTTGAGCAAGCGTTGTTCCAAGGTTTCTGGAGTGGCATCGACCACAATTACTTCAGCGTTGTCGAGTAGAGAATCTGGAAGACTGCTACTTGAGATCGTTCCTGTGATTTGTGCTACCCGACGACTCAAATGGCTAATGTGTTGAATGTTGACGGTGGAGTAAATATCAATGCCTGCTGCCAAAATTGCTTCAATATCTTGACAACGATCGTGGCAGTTTGAGTGAGCAAGTTCGTCAATTAAAACTAATTTTGGGTGGCGCTCAATCACTGCATTCGTATCGAGTTCCCTCAAGACGAGTCCCTCTCTCAGGGTGGTTTTGGACGGAATAACTTCTAATCCAATCGATTTGTCGGTGGTTTCCTGGCGATCGTGGGTGTTCAAAAAACCAATCACCACATCGACCCCACTTTGTCTAAGACGATGGGCTTCATCTAGCATTCTGTAGGTTTTGCCGACACCGGGAGCCATGCCAATAAAAATTTTGTGTTTACCGCGACGGGGCAGACGTTCATGAGTGCAATTAAACCTCGGAGCTAAGGAACACACCTTATAAACCTTTCCTTTGACGATTAACTAGATTTGAAGTGACTTGTGCAAAATCGTTTTGACTGTCGCACTTTTTGAGGCAATGCCCAATATACTTGTGATTGCACTGGATTTGAATGATTAATCTTTCATGAGACGATCGCTTCCTTTAAAATTAAAGGGGATTTAAACAAACGATTAAGTCTCAGAGGTGAAGTGCTTGAGGTGAGATGTTTAAGGTGATGTGAATTCGCTGAAATTCTTTCGCGCTGTTCCCTGAAGCTTTTGCCCTCCGCTTCCCTCTGAATGACTTTCACTAGCGGGATCTCGAAGCGCGTGTAGCAAAGCATTTCACCGAATTCACATCTGACTACATCCTGGAACTCTAGGCGGCTGGCTTGAGTTTATCTAAAGCCAGGTTGAGCTTCAAGACATTTACGCCAGGTTCGCCAAAAATGCCCAAAAAGCGACCATCCGTATTTTGTGAGATCAGAATTTCGACCTGATTGGGCTGTACTCCTCTAGCTTTGGAGACGCGATCAACTTGAGCAGTGGCCGCCTCTGGTGTAATGTGTGGGTCAAGGCTAGAACCAGAGGTATAAACGAGATCGGCCGTCGGTTTTACGCCTGCCTTTTGGAGACGAGGAATGTCACCTTCGATCGCGTTGGCTGGGTCAGGATCGCTCTTACCTCTGATTCGATCCAACAAGGCGGGATTGCTAGGAGCTAGATTGCTCGCCCCGGATACGCCCGTTTTGAGAACACCCGCTTCGTCCTTTTGGGGATCAGCCGTACTGTAGCTGGTGGTGCTGGGGCGACTGTTGAAATATCTGTCTGAGGTAAACGGCTGACCAATCAGCGCCGATCCAACGTCTTGACCTTGAGCATTTTTAATCAGACTGCCATTGGCCTGAAACGGAAAAACAATCTGCCCAACCGCAATCATGACCAAGGGATACATCACTGCGGTCAACACCCAAAGCACCAGGGTAGATCTGACGGCTCTACCTGCCTCACGCGCAAAACTCATTAGAATCTCTCCGGTACAAACATGACAAAGAATAAATAGATGCCCAGGGCGACCACAACCAGTCCGAGCGCTGACAACCAATAGGTTTGGCTCCGAGACAGATCGCCCCCCGTAGCCGCAAAGACCGCAGGCGCTAAGACCAGATTGAAACACAGTCCTAGAAACAGGTAGAGCGGTAGTTTTTGTCTGCGCCACTCAGCAAAGAGGTCGATCGCAGTTTCGACAATCTGAACAGAAGTTTGAGAAAATGATGAACGAGTTGGTTTCATAGTGATGATTGGTTCTAAGAAAAAGGAATCAGCACATCGATGATTTTGATGGCAATAAAAGGAGCAATGACACCGCCAACGCCATAAAGCAAAATATTACGACGCAGCAATTGATCAGCCGTCAATGGCCGAAACTGCACGCCCTTTAACGCCAACGGAATCAAAGCAGGAATAATCAACGCATTGTAAATTAAGGCTGAAATGATGGCAGACTGGGGACTTTTTAGCTGCATGACATTCAATGCCCCAATGCCAGCCGCCGCAAAGATTGTCGGAATGATCGCAAAATACTTGGCAATGTCGTTGGCGATCGAGAAGGTCGTCAGGGCCCCACGAGTGATGAGAAGCTGTTTGCCGATCGTCACTAGATCAATCAGCTTAGTCGGGTCAGAATCTAAGTCCACCATGTTGGCCGCTTCTTTGGCAGCCTGGGTTCCCGAATTCATCGCCACACCGACGTTGGCTTGAGCGAGAGCAGGCGCATCATTGGTGCCGTCTCCCGTCATGGCGACCAGCTTGCCCTGAGATTGTTCTCGACGGATGACATCGATTTTGTCTTCGGGAGTGGCTTCGGCGATAAAGTCATCTACGCCTGCTTCTTGAGCGATCACCGAGGCGGTAATTTGGTTGTCACCTGTGAGCATGATCGTTTTGACTCCCATGCGGCGGAGTTGATCAAAGCGTTCTCTTAGACCTGGTTTTACAATGTCTTTGAGGTAGATCACGCCGTAGATTTCGCTATCTTGACAGACGGCGAGGGGCGTTCCTCCCAGTCGAGAGACGCGCTCATAGGCTTCGTCTAGTTGAGAAGGGACAGTGCCCCCGCGCGATCGCACAAATCCCCGAATCGCATCGACTGCCCCTTTACGAACTTCGCGCCCGTTGGGTAGGTCAGTGCCGCTCATTCGAGTTCTAGCGGAGAATTCTACTCCAGAAGCATTGTCGGTATCGAAGCTGACAGTCGCGCCATTTTGCTCGGCTAACCGAACGATCGATTTCCCTTCTGGCGTTTCGTCAAACACACTGGCGGCGAGCGCAACCTGAGACACTTCTTCAAGACTGTGACGATTGACAGGGATGAACTCAGCCGCTAACCGATTGCCTAATGTGATCGTGCCTGTTTTGTCGAGTACCAGCGTGTTGATGTCTCCGCAAGCTTCGACGGCTCGACCCGATGTGGCGATGACATTAAACTGAGCGACGCGATCCATCCCGGCGATGCCGATCGCACTCAACAAGCCCCCAATCGTCGTCGGAATTAGGGCAACTAGCAGCGAGATCAGAATGGCGATCGTCGTCGGTGACTGCACATAGTTAGCGAGTGGTGATACCGTGGCTACCACAATCAAAAAGACGAGCGTCAGAACCGAGAGCAACACTGTCAAAGCGATCTCGTTGGGCGTTTTGCTGCGGGATGCCCCTTCGACTAGCGAAATCATGCGATCGATAAAGCCTTGACCAGGATCAGACGTGACTCTAAGAATCAATTCATCAGACAGAATGCGCGTTCCCCCCGTTACCGAACTCATGATATCTGTACCGGGCTGTTTGAGAACGGGAGCCGATTCGCCTGTGATTGCAGATTCATCAACCGATGCGACCCCCTTGATCACTTCACCATCAGAGGGAATCATATCGCCTGCGACGACTTTCACCTGATCGCCTTTTCGCAGTGCGGTCGAACTCACTTCTTGAAGGGAGCCGTCTGGCAGTAGTTTGCGAGCGATCGTATCGGATCGAGTCGATCGCAGCGAATCCGCTTGGGCCTTCCCTCTTCCTTCGGCAACCGCTTCCGCAAAGTTGGCAAAGACAATGGTGAAGAACAAAATCAGTGTAATCAGTCCGTTGAGCACCCGTTCTTGACCCGGATCGCCCTGGACAGTGCCAAACAGATTGGGATCAAGGGTAACGAGCAGAGTGACGATCGTGCCAATCCAGACCACAAACATGACGGGATTTTTGACCTGATTGCGCGGATCGAGCTTGGTAAATGACTCCCGAATTGCTCTCTGATAAAGCCCACTCATGTTTACTTTAGGCGTGCGTCTGCCAGCGTCGCGAGTGTTGATTGGCTGAGAAGCGATCGGAGTCGTATCCTGTGGAGTGTCCATAAGTTCAGAATTTGTCGGAAGTGAGGAGTAACAATCAGGCTCAATTTTGAAGGTGAGAATTTAGCTACCCAATTCCTTTAGCAATTTGGAAAGCTTCGGCGATCGGCCCCAGCGCCAAAACTGGGAAGAAGGTGAGTGCGCCTAAAATTAGGACTACGCCTGCTGTCACTCCAGTAAAGAGTCCTGTATCGGTACGCAGCGTTCCGGTGGTGAGCGGAACAGGCTGTTTGCGCGACATGCTATCTGCCAGCAGCAGAAGGGCCGTGATCGGAGCAAAGCGTCCGATTAACAAACTAAAACAAGTGCTGAGATTCCACCAGAGAGCGGTCGCGGTTGGGGTTGCGCCCCCCGCTATCGCAAACGGCGACGGCTGAGAATCGCCCAATCCTTCAAATCCAGAACCATTGTTTGCAGCGGCTGACGCATATTCATACATCACTTGAGCTAATCCATGAAAACCAGGATTACTAATACCCGCTAACTGATCAGGAAATGCCAGCGCGATCGCTCCGGGAATTAGAATTGCGATTGGGTGAACTAATAGAATCAGAAAGCTGGCTAAAACCACTTCTCGCTTCTCAATTTTGCGCCCCAAAAACTCCGGAGTTCTACCGACCATTAATCCTGTGACGAATACTGCGAGGATCAAGTAAGCGAATAGATACGCTGTCCCAGTACCCTGTCCGCCCCAGATGATTTGCAGAAACATATTCGACAAAGTGACAAAGCCACCATTGGGCATAAACGAATCGTGCAAACTGTTGACTGCACCACACATCGTCCCCGTCGTCGTCGTCGCAAACAGGGCAGACTGGGCCCAGCCAAACCGGACTTCTTTTCCTTCTAGATTAGGAGCCTGACCTCCTAGCAGCGCATTGACTGCGGGGTTACCGTTGTATTCTCCAATTGCGTTGGTGATGATGAAGCCAACATAAATTGAGAACACCATCCCATACACTAACCAGGCTTGTTTTCGATTGTTAGCAAACACGCCATAGGTGTAGATAAAGGACGTTGGAATACACACCATTCCCACAATTTGAATCAGATTGGTGAATGGATTTGGATTCTCAAACGGATGAGCTGAGTTAATGGCAAAGAAACCGCCGCCGTTTTCTCCCAACTGCTTGATAATTTCGTAGTGCGCCACCGGCCCGCGAGCGATCGCTTGACTCACAGTCGGATCTTCTAGTGTCGCCACCACTGCTGGCCCTGCGAACGTTTCGGGAACACCAGATGCAATGAGAACAACCGCCCCCACAATGCTGATTGGCAACAAAATGCGGGTAATTGATCGAATCAAATCCACATAAAAGTTGCCCAAGGGCCGACCCGTCAATCCGCGAATAAAGGCAATCCCCACGGCTAACCCCGTCGCTGCCGAAGTAAACATGTGATAGCCCAATCCCAACATCTGAGTGCCATAGCTCAGGTAGGTTTCGCCAGAGTAGTGCTGCTGGTTGGTGTTAGTGATAAACGAAATCGTGGTATGCAGCGCAGTGTCCCAAGTTGGGGCACCAACTCCCGTTGGATTAAACGGTAACCAACCTTGGCTGAGAATGATCAAAAAGAGCAGCAGAGCCATGACAAAGTTGCTGTATATGATCGCTCGTGCATATTGCCAACCCGTCATGTTTTCTCTGGCTTGAACACCCGACAAAGCGTAAAGTAAGCGCTCGATCGGATTCAGAATGGGGTCGAGCAGAGTTCTTTGTTCTTGATAAACGCGGGCCATATACCCCCCCAAGAAGGGAGTCATTGCTACTACAATGAGCAGCGTCAATGCAATTTGAAACCACCCTTGAAGCATGGTTCATTGAACTCCAATATGATAAATCTGAAATTTTGGTTGAGAAGGCGATCAAGCTTCAGTCGTTAGACCTTAGACTTTAGACTTTGAATACAGGTTGTTAGTCTTTGGTCTTCGATCTTTACCAATCCTGTATCGCTAATGGAAGAAATTGATATGAAAAGCACAACCATAAGCCCATCTAACTACTAGACTGTAGACACTCAAATCTGTATTTCTAGTAACTAGAACTTTTTGCCTTTAGAAGCCTTCAATTTCAATCATGTGAGAACTATTGGAGAATAACAAGGTATATCTTTGCGTTTACCCCGCTCATCTCTTTCTCCAAAGGTCTTTCTAGTAGCTAAAGCATTTCGGCTGTTTAGATAAAATCTATATCTGTGTGTATACTCGATCTAAACATCAAGTGGACAAAGAATTCACCGTAGTTCCGGTAGTTTGTAAAAGTCAATCAGTCAAAAGACCTAATTAACTGTAAGCTCGATAAATCTTGCAGACAACGCTTGTCCAAAAGTCTTCCAGAATTAGGAGACAGAAACACTCAACAACGAAGCGAAAGACATCATCGAACCAACACTAATTAAACATTCTGTAACTGCTGTTGGGCAAACTGCACGCGCGATCGAATCGCTAGACTTTCATCTGTTTGAGCAAGGTGATGGAAATGAGCCTGAATTTGAGCAAACCAATCAGGATACGTTTTGACCACGGCGATCGCTAAGAATTGTAGTGCCAAAATAGCTGCATATCGAACGACCCATTCATGATCGTGAGAAACCTTCAGCAGAGCCTGGAGAGCCTGAAGTTGTGCCGATTGTCTGTGAGTGGAGTCTAACTTTTCCCAGTTGATCGTGCCCAATCCTCTCGTGGCAGCCCGTCGCACACTCATCGCAAAATCATTCTGGGCCGCAGTAAGCAAGATCTCCAAACCACGAGGGTCACCGATACCAGCTAAAGCACGCACCGCCCAGGCTCTCGCTCCATAATTGTAGCCATCCAACTGTTCTAATAATGGACCGACGGACGCTTCCCCAAGTCGAATCAACCCATCTACCGCTGCAACCGCTGCCCCAGGATTGTTATAGCCAAGCGCCGTGATCAACACTGGGATTGCTCCGATCGCTTCAGCACTGGCCAGATTTTGCACTGCCTCTAACAGACGAGTTGAGGAATCGGCTTGATCAACAGCAAGAATTAAAGTTTGGATGTCAGTCACGATCGCTTGGAAACAAAAACTAAATGGACTTAGACGCAAAGAACCGTTTGCATCTTCACCCCTTTCTACCGTAATGGCGATAGCTCACCTCGTCTTCAGTAGCTAAAGTTTAGGGCCGATCAACACTCAATAACACGGCAAGTTCAGCGTCTTAGGATAGAAACCGACAAGCCTCATTCCAGGATTTAGAA
>NZ_JBJPHU010000232.1:0-3709 GCF_052939515.1 Phormidesmis sp. 146-33 | reverse complement strand
GGGTGAGAGGTTCTGACTGTCAAGGGTTCACTTCGCTTCGCTACGTCACTTCGCTTTGCTACGTGCCCTTGACAGTCAGAACCTCTCACCCCGAATAGAGTTAACAGGTGAGGGCAATGAGAAAGAATGGTCTATACAGAAACAGGAAGGGAAACGGGTGAGCCACAGGCGAAGTGGATCGCCATGTCCTCACCTGGGAACGCCTCATACAGGGCTAGACGCTGATCAATCAGGTACTCATCCTCAATAACGGTAGATGGGTTGGTTTGCTCGTCTCTCAAGAGTGCAAATAGCTTTAGCCCCTCTTTCGTTTCCTGATATCTCAGTTGAGGTTGATGCCCAATCGACTCAAGTAATTCAAGCGTCTCGTTTACCGATCGACTCTGAATTTGTGAAAGGTCGATGTACCAGAGAATTTGGCCTGCTTTGGGAATTCGCTTCATTTGACATCGGTTCATGGCTTCACCTCAGTTCTAAATTTGCACTTGTAAAGTTTGCCTTTGACTTGTCTAGCACCTAACGACACAACCAACGTTTTGTCTGTTTGGGTAATTCTTTCTGCCTTTTGACGACACTTTGATTCTGCCTCCTCTTGAGAGTTAGCAAATGTGTCATCTTCCCATTCTTCTGTTTTTGCCTCTGGGTCTTCAAGAATGGGGTGGATAGGCAGAATTGTGGGTTTAGTAGGTTGAGCCGGCCTGTAGCTTTGACTTGGTAGGTTCTGTCCATTAGGAACACCCACGGGAACGGGATACATCTCGTTTGGTTCACAGGAACTAAGCAGTATTCCGATGCTCAGAGCGATCGCGAATTTGTAAGGTCGTGACCAGCAACAGAGTTGCTGCCACGTCAGATAAGGCACCATATATTTGCTCCTTCGGTTGTTGAACTCAACTAGGGGGAAGTCGTCTTAGAGGGTGTTCCAAGCACTTCTCTAAGGCGCGTAGTCCTTTGAAGCTTAGAATATCAGGGTTTACCTCAAATTCTCTACTGTCACTTCAACTTGGTAGATACTCGTTAACAACTTTGCTAAAGACTGAGAAGCTGATTTCTTCGATCGCAGGATGCTTCTGGCTGAGTCTTTAGCCTCATCTAAACTCGTTAACGAGTTTGCTTTATCTAGGCGAAGATTGAGGGATTCAATTTCAAGTCTCAAGTCCTGGATCATCTTCCATTGAGTCTTAATGATTTCACTATCTGAATACCTGTGTGGATCATCGTGTTCTAAATCATCATCTTCTAAACCGTCATCTTTTTCGTTTTCTAAATCTTGTGATCGTAAAGCCGTTAACGGCTTATTAGCCTGCCCTGAATACTTCTCTCTAAATTCATCAATTAAAGCTTGAACCTCAGACTTAATCGGTATAGGCACACGAACATGAGTTGATTCATAAGGTGCCTTGTTTCCTCTTCCTCCAACTGGTTTAGCCATACATAAACTCGTTAACATCTTTTATATCATAAAGATGTTAACGAGTTACGTCAATACCTGTTAACGGGTTATGCTCTCTCATCGTATCCAGACATTTTGGGGACAAAGTTGAGAACATTTCCACTGTCTCTAAAATCATCCACCTTGTTTGTAACGTGTGGACTGGGAATCTCTAGTCTGAAGTTTTGGAAGAAGTCTTTCTCCACGATCGTGATCGACCGACTGTGAGGAGGTTCGATCAGACTGACACCTGCTTTTTTCATCTGACGCTTTGAGTAGTCGAAACTTTGTCTGCCAAATACCTCTCTTGCTTCAGCGCTACTGAATCGCTGAACGTATAGCCAGACAGAGACCAACCTGGCAGCTTTCACAGGTTTGTAGAATTCCATAAGTTTTAGCTGAACCTGGTCTACAGTCTGCATTTTTGCCTCCGAGCCAACAAATTTTGTCAAAAGATACTGAAGGATGACTACTAAATTATCCTGTTTTCTGAAAGTGAGAGTGATCGGGTTAGACCGCTTATAGACAGTGCCATTGAACTCAGCTTCAAAAGGGGGAACGGGAAACTCCATTCCATCGTAGAGAGGGGTGTATGAAGAAGGTTCAAGTCCATCATTCTGAATAGATGAGGTATCGATACCCTTCGCTTCTAGCTTCAGAGTGGAAGCAAGAAAAACCGTTATCAATTGTTCTTCATGTGATTCGGGCATTTCTCCAGCCGGCCACTCGTACATCTGAAACGGCCTCAATAGATCCTCAATCGTGTGAAGTTCCTTCAATTTCAGATATTGCCGTCTCAGAGTAGCCTCTACCCTGAGAACTCCATCTGCCAGAGATTCACAGTGATCGACCCAACTCAAACACGCTCTCGACTTGAGTAAAGCTTTCCGATCGTGCTGCTTGAATTCGGGAAGCTTTTCATAAAACTTCAGTGAGTAGGTTGTCCCTGCAAACATGAGGGCAGTTGGGTAGATGATTGGCTTTTTGCGAGGAAAGTGAATCCGCTTTAGCGACTCTAGAAAGTTGTGACAGGACTGCTGACTCGGAAACTTCCAGGTGTAGCAAATATCGACTCGAAAGACTTGCCACGTCATCACATCTGGGAGCAGCGCCCTGGTCTTTAGTTTGAATTGAGTTTCGAGCGATCGCTTGAGATGTCGAAGGGCTGCCACAAAATCGTAAAGCAGGTGAATGTTATGCCCATACCAGTATTTAGGGACTGAAAATTCTAGGGACAATTTGCAGTCAGGCTCATAACGGCTAGGAAGATCCCACCTCAATTCCCTATGAAAACTCTCGCCATCAGTCTTGGCCATCCCTGAAACACGTCTAAAAAGCAAATCTCCAGTGAACTCATTTAACAGAACCCACTGCCAGCGATCGCAGTCAGCAGAAACTTGACGAATGCGTTTGTACTGGCTCTCGCTGAGAGGGATTCCAAGCTTAAGAGTGTCGATCATAGAAAATTTCTGGGGGGCGGCAGATAGGACATATTAGTCGAGATGTTGAAATTTCAACAGGATGTTGCACTGTTAGTAGGAATCTGCAACATCAGAGTCTACATTTGAGTCACTGATAAGACTCATGAGATGAGGTTGGCTCGATCGAGGGCAGTTGGAAGAAGATTCTTTCAACACAACCCCTAGGGTTTGGATTGAAGTCTCTCGTATTGCCGGGAAAGGTTTAACCCTTCCAGAAATCGGTAATGGGATTTGTCGATCGCTAAAAATTGACAAAAATTGATTGCGAAAGTTAGCTTGCTCGATTGGAAAAAATGACTCAGCTCCAGACAGTGAGTAAGTTACTAATCGGGGCTTAAGGGCCGACGGAATGTTTAAAATTTTCACGTCCGTTGATCGATCGCTGAAAATTGACAAAAATTGTCTGGAACGTCTAGGGGTTCCGGCGGCAAAAAACTAAGGCAAATTTAGAAGTGAGTAAGTTACTAGTCGGGGCTTAAGGGCCGACAAAGTGTTTAGAATTCTCGCTACGGTTTCTGTCTCTCTTACCCTACCTTTGAGCGAAGGAAATTTTACGGTCTGCTTGAGTGCGATCGACTTTGACCGGGTGGCTCGGTAGTTTCCGTTTTCTTTCCTTCGCTCTTAGAGCGAAGCTGGAACTAACGATGGCGATCGAGGAGTTGACGTGCTATGTAAAGGGGCAAGTTGGAAAAGTCTCATCGCTTCGTTGCTTTCTCATTGCCCTCACTGGATAAAGTCGTAGGGTGAGAGGTTCTGACTGTCAAGGGTTCACTTCGCTTCGCTACGTCACTTCGCT
>NZ_JBJPHU010000231.1:0-3836 GCF_052939515.1 Phormidesmis sp. 146-33 | reverse complement strand
GCCAAAACGCTGATTTTGGACGAGCCGACGACCGGAATTTCGGCCTCTCAAAAGACGGCGCTGTTTGAGGCAATGAAGCAGTTGGCGACAGAAGGAAAGTCGATCATTTTCGTTTCCCACAAGCTCGAAGATGTTGAAGAATTGTGCGATCGCGTTACCGTTCTGCGTCAGGGCAAACTGATGGGCCATGCCGAGATTCCTTGTCCTGATGAAATCTTGATCGACCTGATGTTTGGACGCGAACTGGCACTGCCGATGAAGCCCAAAACTCGCCAGGAAACGCCCTCTCTCCAGCTTGAAGCCGTTCGTTTGGTCACCGATCGCTTAACGCTAAACATGGGCAACCTCACCGTCTATCAAGGAGAAGTCATCGGGTTGGCCGGACTCGAAGGCAGCGGACAACAACAGCTTTTATTACTCTGTGCGGGACTGCTCAAAGCGTCCACAGGGCGAGTCATCATCGACAACGTAGACATGACCCACAAACCCTACCGCGATTATTTGAATAATGGAATTGGCTATTCTCCCGCCGATCGCCTCAAAGAAGGTCTGGTTTCGGGGCTGACGATTCATGATCATGTGGCCCTTCGTACACCGTCGCGCAGCCTGTTTGTAGATTGGAAAGAAACGCTCAAGCAGACGGTGCAAGCGATCGCAATGTTCAACATTCGCGGCAACTCTAACACACGAGTCGAACGGCTATCAGGCGGCAATCAACAACGCACACAACTGGCTCTGTTACCCGTACCGCTGAATCTGTTGCTCATGGAGCATCCCACCCGTGGATTGGATATCGAATCGGTGTTGTGGGTGTGGCAGCAGCTCATCGCCCGATGTCAGGGAGGAACAAGCATTTTGTTTATGTCCTCTGATTTGGATGAAATTATGCAGTACAGCGATCGCGTGATCGTACTCAGTGGCGGACAGGCATCCGAGCCGATCGCGGTTGAAGATCTGACGGTCGATCGTCTGGGTCAAATGATCGGAGGACGACTCAGTGAGCGCGTCGAATCCTCAATTCGCTAAACAAACCCGCACCAAAATTTCTATCTTAAAGTCCCCCAAATTGGGGGGTTGGGGGGCAGAAGCGTTAAACAACGAAGCCAAAAACCATTATCGAATTCATGTCAAACAACCCGTTAAATAAATAGTGTTTGGAATGGAGAAAATGACACTTGTTTCTAAATCTCTGGTGTATCAACTGATTGCGATCGTCGTGGCGCTCGTTTTCATTGCGATCGTGATTGTTTTAGTCGGGGCTTCTCCGCTAGAAGTCGTCAGCAAAATGTGGACGGGAGCCTTTGGGACAGTGGGGCAGTTTGCGAGAGTGGTGGCCACGCTTTCACCGCTTTTACTCTGTGCCAGTGGATTGTTATTTACTTTTACAGCAGGCTTGTACAACTTGGGTATCGAAGGGCAGATTGCGTTTGGAGCGATCGCCGCCACGTTGATGATGCGCCTGACTCAAGATGCTTTTCCGCCTGCGCTGGTGATTCTCTTAGCCATTGTTGCGGGTGGTTTGGGTGGAGTCATTTGGGGATTGCTGGCGGGTATTTTGAATGTGTACGGTCGCATTAACGAAATTTTTGCCGGACTGGGTTTAAACTTTGTCGCGGATGGATTGGCGCTGTATTTAATTTTTGGGCCGTGGAAGCGTGACGGCGTTGCGTCAATGAGTGGAACTGAGCAGTTTCGCGAATCTCTCTGGCTGCCCACATTTGGTAAGACGGATGCGAGTCCTATAGCATTGCTTTTAGCGATCGCTTCCGTAATCATCACCCTGATCGTCTTGCGAGGCACTTATTTTGGGTTGCGTCTGAGAGCCGTGGGTCAAAATCTTCGCGCTTCCTATATATTAGGCATTCCTTCGATTCGTCAATTGCTGAGTGCATTTGCGATTTGTGGCGGTTTCGCAGGAATTGCAGGCGCGTTACAGGTTTTAGCCGTGTTTCATCGCTTAATTCCCAGCATTTCGAGTGGGTTGGGCTATCTTGCTCTACTGGTTGCGATGTTAGTTGGGTTTAATGCCTGGATGATTTTACCGATCGCCCTCTTCTTCAGTGCATTAAACATTGGTAGCCTACAACTGCCGCTAGAACTCAGTCTAGAATCTTCTCTTTCGGGTGTGATTCAAGAAACGCTGGTGCTGTTTATTCTCTTAGGGCGAGGCTTGAGCGAAACGGTGAAATGGGGAGCTTTGCGCGATCGCTTGCCCATTCGACGATCGACCAGTGCCTAACTCCCCATTGTTTACTTCAAATTTACTTCAACGCCTGTGCAGCACAAGATTGAACGATTTGAGTCATCTCACGACGCATCGGCTTATTTGCCCCAAGTTCGTCGCTAATTTTGATAAATTCTGTCAGCGTGTATTGGTTTTGAATGCCGTCGATCGAGCAGCTACAAATTTTTCTCATTACAGCCGGATCGACACTTTTGCCGCCCGATGTGCAAGAATCAACAAAAATCTGGACAACTTGCTCAGGATAAGGGTTTACAGGGGCTTTCTTTGTGGTTCCTTGAGCGTTGGACGAGTTGGGAGAAAGGGTGAATGCAACCGTTAGCAGACAAGTGCTGAAAGTAAAAATTGCAGGAAGCCGACGTGCCTCCTTGCGGGTATCTCGTAGAGATCGCATTGTGATTCTCCTGATCAAAAGTTTAGGGTTCATCCTCGTATCGTAATTCCTGAAATTGGGCAAATCGGAGACTTTGGAGACACTTCATAAAATCTAAATCATAAAATCTGAACTTTGGCTCACTTAAATTCACTTAGATACAGGACTGATGTGATGAATTTTGCACAATTTATGCCAATTTTGGCGACAGCGATCGCCACCTCTACGCCCCTCGTTTTTGCCTGCCTGGGTGAAACCGTCACCGAACGCGCCGGGGTGATCAATCTCTCCGCCGAAGGCACAATTTTGCTGGGTGCAATGACCAGCTTTGCGATCGCCAAAACCCTCGAATCCACCGGAGCCGTCCCCAGTCTAATTTTGGGCTTTGCGGGTGCGGCCGGCGTAGGGGCACTGATTGCCCTGATTGTCGCCCTAGGAACCCTGACGCTCAAACAATCTCAGGTGGCGATCGGCTTTGTGTTGGCGCTACTGGCTGCAAATTTGTCTTCGTTTTTGGGCAACTCGTTTGTGAGAATTCCCGGCCCGACGGTGCCCAGCTTCAAGATTCCCGTGTTGCAGCATATTCCTCTTTTAGGCGAACTATTTTTTAGCAGTGATCTGTTGGTTTACCTTAGCTATGCAGCGATCGCTCTGATCTGGGTTTACTTTTATCGGACTCGTGCTGGCTTGATGCTCAGAGCGATCGGCGAACAGCCCAATGCTGCCTTTGCCAGAGGCACGAATGTCGTTTTGATGCGCTATCTCTACACGGCGATCGGGGGAGCCATGACAGGGATGGCGGGAGCCGCATTCTCGTTAGACTTCAAGGCTGGATGGAGTCATTTACATACCGCGGGCTATGGATGGATAGCATTAGCGATCGTGATCTTTGGGGGTTGGAATCCATTGCGCGTCGCGTTGAGTTGTTATCTATTTGGCATCCTACAATCGTTAGCCAGCGTTGCTCAAAGTACAATTCCTGACATTCCGACTCAGGTTTTTACAGTCGCCCCGTTTATGTTGATGATTCTATTTCTCGTGTTGACTTCGAGTGAGTGGTTAGAGCGATTGTTGAAACTGTTACCTTCTCCAATCGATCGTACGGCTTCAGAACTGATTCGCAGCACGCCGCCCGCCGCTTTAGGCAAAATATTTGAGCAAGATTAGGCTTTGTTGCATGATTAGAAAAACGGTCAGATCCGCATTGGAATAGTCTTGGTA
>NZ_JBJPHU010000230.1:0-3850 GCF_052939515.1 Phormidesmis sp. 146-33 | reverse complement strand
GCCAAACTTTAGCTCAATCTGCTGACCTTGCTCAAAAATGGGCGAACCGTGAGTTGTTCGATCGGTAATGCAGAAATACGATCGCATCCCAGAGGTTTTGTGAAGTGCGCGCTGCTTCGCAGATACCGCAAGGGTCTCGTTCTGATGGTCGGTACCTTCAGTAAGCTTCGCGCTTCGCTTGGTCTTACTAATCGCGCTCAGTTATCGATCGCGCTTCCAACCAAGCCTCTAAATCAGCCAAAGTTGTGAAGTTGAGTAAGGCTTTGCTGAGGTCTTCGAGGAGTGGTAAGGAAAGAGAAGAAAGACGCGACCCTAGCGGTATCTGCGTAGCAGCGCGCATATTCTCAGAAAGTTCCTGCCTTAATCGTCGGGTTAATTGTCGGGTGATTAGCGATCGCCTCTTCTCCGCGTCCTTCTTCCAAAATCGCTTGATAAGTCACTGATTCCCGCATCACATCTCTCCTGATTAGTTGCGAAATCACTGCTGCCTCAAATTTTAGCCCCGAGAGCACATAAGTTGCTGCCATCGCTTCATGTTGCTTGCAAAAAAGTAACAGAATCAGCGCGAATCGGTTCGATACTGAGTTCGGTTTTGAGCACTTCAACTGAGACTTGAGGCGTACCGAGAACCCAACTAGCAAAGCGAGCGGGATGTTTTTCGGAAAGCAGCTTGCAGAGATTATCAAATGACATCAGAAGGCGGACTCAATGGCTTTCATAGTTCACCAGACGTTTGACTAATCTTTAGAAGCCAGTCTATCGGGATAAGACTCGCACCTTTTCTAAAAATTATCTGACCTTATTGCAAAATAGTCTCATCTAAGCATAAGATAAATGCAATTGAATTGCAGCCCTCCACCATCGATATTAATGAGTGGAGAAGTTTCATCTGTCCGATTTTCTTCAAAACGTTGCTGAAAAAGTGGGTTCGCTTGACTTGACCTGAGTTTCTGTTATTTGCTACGAGGATTAACTGTGAAGATTTCTCAATTATTCTATCCGGTCATCTGCCTTACTAGCTTACTTCTAGCAGCGCGATCGGCTTATGCAAACCTGTTTTCTGTAAACGTTGCTCAGTCTACTAACCTACAAGACGCACCAGAAGTTTCTCGCGTGAAAGAGTTTCAGCAACCTTCTACGAATGCTCAACAGTTGGTACAGTCGCCGCCAACTATAGGAACTGAGCCAGAGGAGGAGATTACGGTAACCGGGACACGCACTCCTCGCTTACTCAACAACTCGGCGGGTACGATTTCGATATTTGATATCCAAGACCTAGAAAATACTTTTGTCCGTGATATTGGTGATTTGATTCGCTATGAGCCAGGCATCTCAGTGAACAATCGCCCTACGAGAGGTGGCAATTCTAGTTTTAACATTCGTGGGATTGAGGGAAATCGCGTTCTGATTCAAGTAGATGGAGTGCGAATTCCAGACGTTTTGGGAATGACCAATACTAGCCGAGATCTGGTCGATTTTGATGCTCTAAGGCGAGTAGAAATCATTCGAGGTGCTGCTTCGACGCTGTATGGCAGTGACGCGATCGGTGGAGTTATTTCTTTTATCACCAAAGATCCGATCGACTACCTTAATCTGTTTGGCAAACCTGTGTACTTTAGCAGTAAAGTTGGCTACAGCAGCGCAGACAGCAACCTGAGACAAACCTACACGATCGCGGGGGGTGATAAAACGCTTTCCGCATTGCTGCTTTATACCCGTCGCGATGGGAATGAAACACAAAATCGAGGCAGTCTCGATCCCAATCCACAAACCATTGATGGAAACAATGTGTTAGGAAAAATTGTGTTTCAGCCCAATGATCGCACTACCTTCAAGCTAACGGGAGAATTGTTTGATCGCCAAACTAACACAAACGTTCTAAGTTCGGTCGGCCCAACGGTCGGCGCAACCATTTTAGGATTTAATGCAGAAGACTATAGTCGGCGATCGCGCATCAGTTTAGCGTATGAGTATACAAATCCCAGTGCTGCCTTTTTACAACGAATCAGAACACAGATTTACTATCAGGATGCTGAAACGACAGAAACAGTTCAACAATTGCGAAGAGTTGGACTTTCTAATCGCCAGCGTAATTCTCAAAATCAGTTTGTGCAAAATGTTTTAGGTGGAGATGTACAGTTTGAGAATAATTTTAAGACAGGAAGTTTAGATCATCGACTGAGCTATGGGCTAGAAATTTTTAACACAGCGACATCTCGCCCGCGTGATAACACCGAAATCAATCTGGCAACAGGTGTCATCAATAAAAACGTCGCTGGTGAACTGTTTCCAAACAAAACTTTTCCAGATACAGACACACTGCGGTTAGGACTTTATTTACAAGATGAGATCACGTTGGCGAATGGTCGGTTAACACTGATTCCAGGAATTCGCTATGACTATTACAAGCTTGATCCCAACAAAAACGACGCAGATTTTTCTCGCATCAATACCAGCAACTACAACGTTGAAGGCTTTTCAGACTCAGCAATCTCGCCCAAATTAGGATTGATTTTTAAAGTCACACCAGAGGTTGCGCTGTTTGCCCAATATGCCAGAGGATTTCGCAGTCCGCCTTATGATGATGCGGCGATCGCGTTCACCAATTTCGCCTTTGGCTACACCGTCCTGCCTAACGCAGACCTCAAACCCGAAACAAGTAATAACTTTGAAGCGGGAGTTCGACTAAACACGCTCAGATTGAATGCTGGAATCACGGGGTTTTACAATCGCTACAGCAACTTTATCGACACTGTATTTACGAGGAACGTCTTAATCGGAGGCCGCAGCTTCCAGCAGTTTCAGTCGCAAAATACATCAGGTGCAGAAATCTATGGTGTAGAGGCAAAAGGAGAGTATCGTTTTAGTCCTCGATCGGATGGATTTAGCTTATTCAGAGCGCTGGCTTATGCCGTAGGCAACAATCTCGAAAGCAACCAGCCATTAAACTCGATAGACCCGTTTAAAGCAGTCGTCGGATTACGCTATCGTTCTCCCGCCGATCGCTGGGGAGCCGAGCTTGTGACGACCTTAGTAGCCGCCAAAGACCGGATTGATGAAACAGGCGGCACGGGCATTCCTTCAAGCACCACCGTAACGAACCTATTTGAGCCTAGCGGATACACAACTCTAGACTTTCTAGCGTTTTATAACTTCAATCCCAACGTCACGCTGAATGTAGGTGTGTTTAATCTGCTTAACCAGAAATACTTTCAGTGGTCAGATGTGCGCGGGGTTAGTGTGAACGATCGTAGCTTAGATCTCTACACTCAGCCTGGGATCAATGTAGCTGCTAGCTTGACGATTCGTTTTTAGTAGTAACTTAGTAACAAGGAGAAACTTGAATGACTGCACAATTTAGACAGATCATGCTGATGGTGGAGGATGTCTTGGCTACGGTTGAGTTTTATCACAAGGGGCTAGGACTCACCGTAAAGACAGCAAGCCCTTCCTGGGCAGAATTAGAGGCAAATGGAACGACGATCGCACTTCATGCTTCCCGCGAAAAACCGCAGATTGGAAGCTCTCCAATTTTGAGCTTTCATGTTGCGGATGTATATATAGCGATCGAAGATCTAGAAGCAATGGGCGCAAGGCTAGAAGGTCAAGTTCGGCAGCCTTCGTTTGGCAAAGTAGCAGCCGTTCGGACTCCTGATGGACATCTTCTCAGCTTACTAGAACCCGTCGATGATGAGCTATTGCGTAGTCTACTTCACAACTCACACAACACAAAAGCATAATCTATGTCTCAGCGTCCTGTTCTCAAAGTGACAGCCCTACTCCTTGGAGTGTTTTTAGTTGCTTGTACTACCTCAAACGTCCAGCAGCCCCCGACGACACCCGTTTCGAC
>NZ_JBJPHU010000229.1:0-3860 GCF_052939515.1 Phormidesmis sp. 146-33 | reverse complement strand
TAGCGCTCGCCCAAAGACTGCAACGCTTGAAAAGCCCAATCAGACGGTTTGACATCCGACAAGCCAGAAACCGATGTGACACGCGCGATCGTAAACGGTTCGAGTCGAGGAGTTTTGGACACCGAAGGGACGATCGCAGGTTCAACGTCTGGCTCAACCGCTTGCATGACTTCGGTTGTCAGAATCGCAGCTTCGCGGTCAACTGGGAGATTTTGAACGGTTTCTAGTGAAGTTTCTGGGACTGACTGAACCGCCGCAAAACCAGGAGCCGTCATCCACAAAATCAGAAATGCAGTCGCGGGACTCATCAACAAAAACGTCCATCCGCATCGAGATAGACCGTTGGAAAAAGAAGAGATTGGGTTGCTCATCACACCAAAATTATTGAGAGGCTCTAATAGTTTTTAGAAATCTTGTACCGGGCTATTGCGATCGACAGGAATACAAATCACTGATCATTCATCTTGATCACGACTCACCAGGAATGGGCAAATGATACAGAGATGAACGATCGCATCAACGAAATAGGAACACACAAAAGATACTTGCAGAATCGCAGACTAATGTCAGAATTACTGAGACCATGGATAAGATTACATCACCCTGAGAAACGTGATCACAATTGTATCCATGATTTTATCTTTCTCAGTAATATCACTGGCACATTTGAGTGATCATTTCAGGCTGAATATTGCCCTCGATCACCACGTCGAGTAAGAATGGGCCTTTGTGAGAGAGTGCTTTCGCGATCGCAGGCGCAATCTCTTCAGGCTGCTCAATCCGAATGGCAGGCACTCCCATCGATCGAGCCATCTGATCAAACTGAATCGCTGGATAAGACAGATCAAAACTCAGCGGAAAATCATGAGCCGGAATCGCTTGCTCTTGCCAATACGCCTGAATGTTTAACTGTAACAATTTGTACGATCGATTATTACAGACTACAAACTTAGCATCGACATTATGACGCACAGCCGTCCATAGCGCTTGTATCGTATACATACTGCCACCATCCCCCGTAAAGCCAATCACCGTTTTATCAGGATGAGCTAACTTCACGCCGATCGCGCCTGGAATGCCCACTCCCAATGATCCGCCACGAGTCACAAAATAATGTCCCGATTGCGTCGTCGGTCGATAGCGCACCACATCAGGAGAACAAGTCAACGCCTCATCAAAGATCACCACATCTTCGGGTAAATGCTTGGCAAACTCTTCCATAAATTGGCAAAAGTGGAGCGGCGTTGCCTCTTCAAAGGCTTTGTCGGCTTCTAGCGCCAGCGATCGCTTCACTGCTTTCTGTCTCGCCAAGTTGTCGATGCGCGATGCGGCGGTTTGTCGTTGTTCGGGCGTTAGAATCGCTTCCAGAGCGGCGGCCAATTGGGCGAGCGATCGTTTGGGGTCACTCACTACGCCAATGTCAACGGGATGATTTTTTGCAATTTCATAGGCATTTAAGTCAATGTGCAACACTTTGGCATCAGGAGCAAACACACTGCCTAGATCAGGAAAAACTTCTGGCAAAATGTAAGTTCCACAGACCAGATTGACATCCCCTTTTTGCAAAATCGGACGGCTCTGATACCCAAACATATGTCCGGTAGAACCCTGATAAAGCGGGTGAGTTTGACTCATATTGAGTTCGCCGTTATCGGCTTCCCATACTTCTGCACCCAGCAGTTCTGCGACGTGGGTTAATTCATCTTGTGCATCTGAATAAGCAATCCCATCTCCCATAAAGATCATGGGGTTAGCAGCATTAGCTAACAGGTGAGCCATCTCATGAGTAATCGCATCTTCTGGAACGGTGCGCGTTGAAGGAATGCAAGTCGGAAAGATCGGTTCAACACAGGGCTGATCCAAGATGTCGGCAGGTAAGCAAATGTAGACGGGGCCCATTGGTGGAGTAGACGCAATCTTGATCGCCCGCCGCAACACCCGCAGCAGAGAAGACGAATCTAAAACCATCGTTGACCATTTGGTGACAGGTTCTGCGAGAGCGACCAGATCTCCCGCCATCTGTGCATCCATGCCCATGTATTTGATTCCCGCATCGCCACCAATTACGACTAAAGGAGAATGTCCACGTTTGGCTTGATATAGCGCACCAATTCCATTCCCCACACCGGGAGTGCTATGAAGCTGTACGATCGTTGGTTTTTTAGTCGCGCGTGCATGACCATCGGCCATCATCACAGCAACAGATTCTTGTAGCGTCAATATATATTTCAATTGAGGATAAGCGGACAAAGCATCCAAAAAGCCTTGCTCGACGGTGCCAGGATTGCCAAAAATATACTCAATTCCATCTGCAACTAATTGTTCTAAAATCGCAAAGCGTCCTGTCTTTTCTGCCATTGCTGCCTCCGGGCGGGGAAGTTTTGAGGAAGTGCGATCGCGATCTTACTGAGTCAGGAAAGTGTCATGAAGGAGTCATGAAGACTATGTAATCCGCTTCGCTTCGATAAAATGCCCCAAAATTCTGCCGAACACCCACTTCTTTCACAAATTTTTTGGGCAGTCTCTTTATAAGCGAGACGTTGTTTTCAGCATTTATACGGTAAATACAGCAGTTTATTATACTAAGTGAAAATTGATGCGTGACGATCATTCACAGTTTGTTTTGGGAACAGCCACGCCAGGTCAAAGCGTCTTGCGGCGGCAGTTCTGCGTTTTGAAAAATAGCTCTCGCTGCAACAGAAAATCTAGGATAATGTTGGCATCAAATAAAGCCACTAAAAATACTGCTCCACCCGTCGTTCCTCCAACATTGCAGCTACTTCTTCGTCCGTTGGTGCAGGTTGAGCTGTTTTGAGCAAGCCTCGCATCCGCTGAATCGCACTAGCGCGATCGACCTGGAAAATAAGCTGCTCTTGCAAAGACTCACTGATGGCATTGACCAGGGCAAGGTGCGATCGCTCGGTGACAGTTTAAAGACCTGCTCTTTCAGTTCTTGGCTCAACATACTCCTGAATTTGAAGGCATCTACAATAGCATGAGCGATTTGCTGACACAACGTTACGCGATTATGCTCTCCATGCCGCGCCTCAACAATCAACATAGAACTTCCGTCATGGCTAACAATCAATTAGAGTAGGTTTTCCATCCCTTATGCTTCAATCCTCATCCCCCCCCACAAGCAAGTCAGGTACAATGATTTCTCATCCTGCCTCTGCAAACTGTGTTATGCCCTCTGATTATCTTGAGAGAATTTTGAATGCTCGCGTCTATGAGGTTGCCCAAGAGACTCCTTTAGATTACGCGCCCAATCTGTCTGTGCGGTTAGGGAATAAAGTCCTGCTTAAGCGTGAAGATATGCAGTCGGTGTTCTCCTTCAAACTGCGAGGGGCTTACAACAAGATGGCGCAGCTTCCGCCGGATGTGCTGGCTCAAGGGGTGATTGCGGCTTCGGCGGGAAACCATGCTCAAGGCGTTGCCCTCGGTGCCCGCCACTTGGGAACCACCGCGATGATTGTGATGCCGTTGACGACTCCCCAGGTAAAAATTAAGGCCGTCAAAGCGCGGGGCGGAGAAGTAATATTGCATGGTGATACGTATGATGAGGCGTATGCGTATGCACGACAGCTAGAAGCCGAGAAAAATCTGACTTTTATCCATCCTTTTGATGATCCGGATGTGATTGCAGGACAGGGTACGATCGCGATGGAAATGCTGCGTCAGTGTCAACAGCCGATTCATGCCATTTTTGTGGCCATTGGCGGTGGCGGTTTGATTTCTGGAATTGCAGCTTATGTAAAACGGCTGCGTCCCGAAATTAAAATTATTGGGGTTGAGCCAGTGGATGCCGATGCGATGTCACAATCGTTGCAGGCGGGACACCGCATTAAGTTGTCGCATGT
>NZ_JBJPHU010000038.1:0-56847 GCF_052939515.1 Phormidesmis sp. 146-33 | reverse complement strand
AACGAGAAATATTGTCTCAAAGTCCCCCAAAATTGGGGGGTTGGGGGGCTGAAGTGCTGAATAACGAAGTGAGAAAACTCCATCGAATTCACGTTGGATTAGCCTTGAGCAGATTTTGGGTAAACCCAGTTGAGTAGTATGCACGGGTAATTAATTCATTTCCTTGAAATTGCCAATAGCAATGCTGAAATTCTAAAAGTGAGTTGCAGAAACTTTCCCACCGTTGCGATCGGCTAAGAGCGCTATCATGAAAGGAAGGTTAACTTATGTAAAGTTTTATGACTGCCACCTTTAGACCCACCGATAGCGTGACGCTGCCTGCTGCCTGGCACTCTCTCGATCCAATTTGGGAGGGCAGCGATCGTGACATTCAAACAGGCTTGCCGCACGCTCAGTTAGCCCCGACCTGGCAAATGTTGCTATTAGGTGATGGGTCTCCGACTCGTCACCTACAACTTCTCACAGGCGAACCCACCGAAGTCGATGTGATCGATATGTCTGCGATCGGTCTCACTGACGACAATGCACCCAAAGTTGTTGAAATGGTGCCCGCTCCCCGTTTGAGAAGACAGGTTTGGCTGAGAACCGCCTCTGGACAACGGCTGGCTTATGCAACTTCCTGGTGGGAACAAAGCCACGTTGACGAATACTTAAAGAATCGATCGATTCCCGTTTGGACGAGCCTCGCCCATTTGGAGCTATATCGAGACCTCAAAGGCATTTACTGTGGGCATTCTAGCGCTTTAGAAAAAGCCTTCGGACAACCAGGGCCGTTCTGGGGAAGACACTACCTTTTTTGGCATAACGGTCAACCTCTCACCCTGATCTACGAAGTCTTCTCACCGTGCCTACAAAAATACCTGGGCGCAATGCAGTCAGGTTCTACTCAAAATTTCTAATTCTCAAACGCTGATAAATAAAGGGAATGTTGAGCATCGTCACCTCAATTAAGGATTTTGTTCATTAACGCCCCTGATTTCTCTTAAATAACGGGGACGGCAGGGAGTCCCCCAACAAACTTGCTGGGCAGGTAAAGACCTCAAAACGCTACTTCGTGCCCCAACCACCGCATTTGAGCCAATCTGAACCCCTGGAGCAATGAAGCAATCTGTGGCAATCCAGGCACCGTTTCCGATCGCAATTCCAGCCGTCGTTAGCTTAAAACTGGCATCTTGAATATCGTGACTTCCGGTACAAAGATACGTTTTCTGAGAAATTACGCAATGTTCTCCAATTTGAATTTTCTCAAAACTGTAGAAGACGACATCATCCCCAATCCAGCTATCATCTCCAATCTGAACTTTCCAGGGATAGGTAAACCGAGCCGTCGGGCGGATCAGCACTCGCTTGCCAATTTGTGCACCAAACAGTCTGAGCAACCCACACCGAACTGAGTTGAATGGATGAGGCGTCAGCGGGAAGACGATCGCCTGCACCAGCCACCAGAGCAAAATATACCAACCGGGACGACCGCGATCAAAGTGCGATTGGTCGTAGCTCTGCAAATTTACCAACGGTTTAGCATTCAGAATGGGTAAAAGTTCTTCGGATTCACAGTCTTCCTGCCCCAATTTTTCGGTCTCGACCTGCTTCATACTCCCCCCTCAAAACGATTAAGACTCAATTTGCGGGACTGGCTCAGAGGTGGATACAGAAATAGTAGTAGGGTTGCTGTTTGTATTCAAAGTGCCCCCACGACGTAGCTCATAAAGCTTCACGCCGATTTGATATTCGTACTGGCTGAGAAGGCGACCATAGATGTAGCCAGCTTTGCCATCCAAGAAGCCCAAACGAATGAAGTAGAACAAAATGAAGCGCAGAAGTGGTTTGAAAGGGAGTCTAACCCAGATTTTTTTGAGAAATCGCTTACGCTGAACCGAGTCACCAAAGAGATTTGCGCCGATCGTTCCTCCATCACCTTTGCCATTGAGCAAATTCAGATAAACTCTCGCTTCCCAATTAGAATAACGGTTGTGGCGCTCTAGCCAGTGGTACATGTCCCGGAAGTCAATGTGCAGCATGTCATGCTTTAGGTAGGCAACCTTACCCGGAATGATCACATGCTCATGGACTTCGTTGTCTCCGGTATTGCGAATTTCTTCGGTGTTCAAATTTTCGTAGCGCCCTTTAGCATGGCGAAATAGCCGCAGGTTCCAGTCAGGATATTTGCCGCCGTAGCGAATCCACTGCCCCAGGAAAAAGACTTTACGATTCAAATAGTAGCCGTCACAATCGGCTTGCTCAATAGCGGTTTCAATCTCTTCCCACAGTTCGGGTGTGATGCGTTCGTCACAATCGACAATCAACACCCACTCATTGCGGAAGGGCAAGTTTTCTAAAGACCAGTTCTTTTTCTTAGGCCAGCGACCATTGAATTGAAACTGCACCACACTAGCACCATAGCTCTCAGCGATCTCGATCGAGCGATCGCTACTCTGCGAATCGACCACAAAAACTTCATCGGCCCTGGCAACGCTGGTGAGACAAGCCGGGAGGTTGGCTTCCTCGTTTCGAGCCGGGATTAAGACAGAAACCGGAATTTTGGGCGGCTTAGAGTTCATGATTCAAAAAGTTACCTGATGAGTGCAGCCAACGGTTTGACTAGGGTGACAAAAGGGTAAATAAGTTCGTGCAGTTCAATCCCTACACAGTCATGGTTGCGCTTTAGTATTCCCAGCCGTTTTGCAAAATCGATAGTCTCAATAACAGTTGAAGAACATTGAAGAACAACGCTACCGTATCTACCCCCAATTCCATAGTCTGGATTCAGGGGGTTCTGTCTCATTTTGCTAGAGATTTAGGCTTAATCGGGAAGCTTTGCAACGTTAAGTCACAATCTCTTTTCTCAACGTTGCGCTTTATCTAGCTACCAGTCTTGTTAGCAGTGAGGGCATAGGTGGGTCTGACGCTGGCTGAACTGTCTTTGACCTTCTCAAATAGCGCCTCGTACTGATTTAAGGCTTGCTCAAAGGAGTAGCGATCGATCGCATATTGACGACCCTGCTTACCCAACAACTCTGCCTGTTCGGGATTGTGATACAGCTCCAAAATTTGATTGGCCAGGGCTTCTGGATTTTCGGGCGCAACGACCACCCCTCCTCGACTTTTCTCGATCGCCTTAGCAGCGCTGCCCGTATCGGGGACAGAAGCAATCACCGGGCGACCACTCGCTAACAACACTTGAGTCTTGGACGGCATATTAAAGGACACCACATTATGCTTTTGCACAATCAGTCCTACATCAGCTGCCGCCAACATTTCGGGTAGTTTTTCTCGTGGCTGGAAAGGCAGCAACAGTACGTTGTCCGCTCCACAGGTCTTGCAGTAATTCTTGAGCTTTTCGACAGCCTTTGACTCACCCACAATCACAAACACAATCTCTGGAATATGCTTTAATCGAGCGGCCGCTTCTACAACGGTCTCTAGTCCTTGAGTCAGGGCGATATTACCAGAGTAGGTGACGACGAATTTGCCTTCAAGGTGGTGAGCCGTTCTAAACGCATTGTTCTCTTTAGGCAGCGGTCGGATAAAGTTGGTATCAACCCAGTTGGGAATGCAGGTGATCTTGCTGGAGGGTACGCCCTTTCCTTCTAAATTTTCGACAAATCCATCGGCGATGACGCTGATCGTGTGAGCGGTTCGATACGCAAATTTCTCAAGCGCTTCAAACACGCGAATCATTGCCTTGCTTTTGATCAGTCCCACATGCACTGCGGCTTCGGGCAAAATATCTTGCACATTGAGAACGATCGGGCTGTTATGCAGCCAACTGAGCAGGGCGGCAGGGACGCAAACCGGAAGTGGGGGAACCGTAAGCAAAATAATGTCAGGTCGCCAACCTCTAAGCGCCTGGAAGAAGCTCGTAAAGACAAAACTGCTGTCGAGGAGAATGCGATCGACGAGATTTGGCTTAGGCTTGATCCACACATAGCTACGCTGGATTTTTACGCCGTTGCGCTCTTCGGTCGCGTACAGTTTGCCGCGATACTCTTCGTAGATCTGCCGCTGTGGGTAGTTGGGCATCCCTGTGATCACCCGAACGTCATGTCCTCGTTTTGCCAACCCCTCCGCCAGCTCGGTCATAAGTGGGGCGATCCCGATCGGCTCTGGATAGTAATTGTAGGAATAGATTAAAACACGCATGGCTGTTGGACTCAGACGATAATGTTGCGCTTAACTCACTGCAAGTTAATCCGAAAGCTTGAAAACGGCGGCTAGGCAGGGTATTTACTGAGAGTCTATGGACACAACTCCTGTGGCAGTATTGCAACCATAGCGAGTGGAGGGTCGTCTAGCTCTCTTGTCACATCGACTTCAGAAAATCTTCTTGTCTTTCCGCAGTCCCTAAAGATTCCTTAAAGAAGGTTTACTGACTTATACTTAGGTTAAGGTGCCCTTTGAAGTAAAAAAAGCTACATAAATCGACCAGAATCAATGAAAGGAGACCTCAAGCCCTCCAACACTCTACGAATAGAGTAAAAAGCTGGAGCAGATTAAACAAGTGCTCGATTCAATACGTTGCTAAAACACTCTCTCATTTACCTTCTTCAACTCAACTAAGAGGCATCTGGAAGGTACATCTAGATTTCACTGTTCTTATTAAACTTCTAACAGAGGTTATAGCCTCTCAAAGCGATATAGTTCTTCAAAGGCTCAAAAAATCTCAGTAAAACTCAGCCATTTTCATAATTTGGCGAGTTTTTCCACAACAGAGCGGGTGGGTTGCCATTGCTGAAAGGGTTACCCTGTCTAGAACTGATTCTTTTGGGCAAGGAGACGGAAGCGATCGCGAGACTTGAGTAAAGCGCTACAGAAACTGAGCAATGCGATCAACCGCTTCCTCTAAAATTTTAGGCTCATGCACCAGAGCAAACCTCACATATCCTTCACCAAATTTGCCAAACCCGGCCCCTGGTGATACCGCAACCCCCGTAGATTTCACGAGTTCCTTGGCAAATTGAATCGAGTGGTAGGCCCAGCGATCGGGTAACTTTGCCCATACGTATAGCGCTGCTTGAGGAGTGGGCACCTGCCAGCCAATGCGCTCAAGGGCGCTCACAAAAGTATCCCGTCGTCGTTTGAAGGTTTCTACTACCGTTTTGACCCCTGTTTGGGGGCCGGTAAGGGCGGCGATCGCTCCGTTCAAAATGCCCTTGTACTGATTAAAATCTACGGCTGCTTTCACTTGTCTTAAAGCGCGAATTAACTCCGCATTCCCGATCGCGTAGCCAACCCGAAACCCTCCCATGTTGTAGGACTTAGAAAGAGTGAAGAACTCGATCGAAACGCTTTTCTCAAGGTCAGCTTGCAGAACAGAGGGAGGGCAGGACTGTCCAAAGTAAAGGTCTGCGTAGGGAAAATCGTGAATTAGTGCTAAATTATACTTTCGACAAAATGATACTGCCGATTCAAAGAAAGCAAGGGGCGCGATCGCTGCTGTCGGATTATGGGGATAGCTCAACACCATCATCTTTGACTGCGCCAACACGGTCTCAGGAATCTCTTCAAAGATGGGTAAAAATCCGTTCTCTGCTTTTAAGGGCATTGGGTAGATTTGACCGCTCGCCAAATAGACACCTCCCGCATGGGAAGGATAGCCAGGATCAAGTAGCAGGGCAAAATCTCCAGGATTCAAAATCGCGAGTGGAAGATGAGCCGTACCTTCTTGAGAGCCAATCAGCGGTAACACTTCGGTTTCTGGATCGATCGCCACACCAAACTTCTGAGTGTACCAGGTTGCAGCCGCTTGACGAAATGCCTGAGTCCCTTGAAACAGCAGGTAGCCGTGAGTCGTGGGATCGGGGAGAGATTGCGCGATCGCCGCCAGCACATGCGCTTCAGTGGGCAGATCAGACGACCCCAACGAGAGATCAATCACATCGCACCCAGCGGCTTTAGCCTGAGCTTTGGCCCGATCCATGTCCGCGAAGACGTTGGCTTGCAGAGCGTTTAGGCGAGTGGCAAATTGCATAGCGGAGGGAAGTGCGACGGTCTGACTATTCTAATGAGAAAGCTGAGACGCAACGAGTTCTTCTAATTTTTGTTTACTAATTGCCCCTTCAGTGGCTTTGAGCAGTTCTCCTTTTTGGAAGAATCTAAAGGCAGGAACGCCTTCTACTTTGTAGGTAGCGACGGTTTTGGGGTTGGGATCGACTTCCATTTTGATGACTTTTAGCTGATCGCCATAGCTGTCAGCCACTTTTTCGATCAAAGGCGCAGTCAGACGACAGGGGCCACACCACGCAGCCCAGAAGTACACCAACACCGTTTGCGTAGCCTCCAGGACTTCGGTTTGAAATTCGTTATCGGTGATTACACGAACGCGACTCATAGTGCATCTTCTCTTAAAAACCCTTCATAATTTTAGAGCCTTAGCTCCCCAAATCATGACTGCTTGTAAACAAACAGCGATCGGAAGCTAAGGCTACCAAGAAGTCAGTTGAGTGGACGATCGCAGCAGCGTGCTTACAGATTATCCAACTGCTTTTTGAGGTCTTCGAGTTCGGCATCGACGACGGCTTGATCTTGAGGAGAGGCTGGAGTCTGAGTAGTCGGTGTGGCCGTCCCAGGAAGTTGTGCTTGAGCTTGAGAAGAGCCTGCCAGCATTTGCTGTTTCATGGCTTCGAGTTCGAGGTCAACGTCACCCGATTCGAGTCGAGCAAACTGACTTTCGAGGTCGGCTCCTGCCAACTCACCTGCGGCCTGCGATCGCGCTTCTAGCTGCAATACTTTTTCTTCCATGCGCTCGAAGGCGGCCATGGCGCTGCTCGTTCCCAGATTGCTCACCGTGGACTGCAACTGCTCTTGAGCTTTGGCAGCGCTGGCCCGGGCCCGCAGCATGTCTTTCTTGGTTTTGGCTTCAGAAATTTTGCCTTCTAGAGCAATCAAACTGCGCTTGAGCGTGTCAACCTGCGTGGTTTGCTGGTCGAGTTGAGCTTTGAGAGTGTTGGCGGTTTCGGTGTGGGTCTTCTTTCTGAGCAGCGCTTCTTTAGCAAGATTTTCGTCACCTTTTTGCAGGGCGAGTTGGGCGCGCTGTTGCCAGTTGTTGGATTCGGTTTGGGACTGGTTATATTGCTGTTGAGAGCGTTTTTGGCTGGCGATCGCGCTGGCAACGGCTTGACGCAACTGCACCAGGTCTTCCTGCATGTCGATGACCGCTTGTTCCAGGATTTTCTCTGGATCTTCAGCCTTGCTCACCATATCGTTGACGTTGGCTCTGACCAGACGGCTGACTCGATCAAATAATCCCATAATTCTGTTTTTCCTCTTGACGCGGTATACAAAAGGTGTACGGTTTACGATTACGTTAGCCTACACAGCGCGATCGGATCGGCAAAGTTGCGATCGATTTTGCGAGAACCTTTGATGTATGGTTCACAATTCTGTAGGCGACTCATCAAAGAGGCAAGCGGCATCGAGAATTGTAAAAATAACAGGCTCTTCTCTCAGTCTAAGAACTTCAGTCCAAAATCGGTCAATTTCGGAGAATTTTTTTGAGTGGTGTAAGATTCAGAAAAATCTCTGAGTTTGTAGAATAAACCCATGAAGATATTCAGGCTGCTCTATCTGGGCTGGATCGGTTGGGTGATTGCTCTACCTGCCCTTTCGCAACCGTGTGAGCGATCGCTCTTAAGTTCGACGGCTGAGATTCGTGAGGCTCAAGCAGACCTAGCTCTAGCGAAACAAAACTATGAGCGATACAGCGCACTCTATGGGGAAGGAGCGATTTCTAAGCTGGCAGTCATCCGGGTTCAAGAGGAGTTACGCACTCAGCAGAGATCTCTTGCTAAAGTCGATCGCTGCTCAAAAGCCACTCGCGACGATACGACCAAATTAGCTGAGATGCGGTATGAGCGATTGTTGTGGCTATACAGGATGGGGGCGGTGCCGCGATCAGAGGTCGGTCGGGCGGAGTTAGACTATCGAGCCGCACAAAAGCGCGAATCTGCTACAAATCCTGCTCAGTCTGAGCTAGAAGCTGCCCAAGCTCGTCTAAAACAAGCTGAGTTGCTTTACCAGCGTTCTTTACTGCTCAATGAGGCGGGGGCGATTTCGAGATCGCAGGTCGATCAAGCAGAATTAGACTATCGATCGGCACAGACACGAGTTGAGCAGTTGCGGCGACGTTAGTTTGATCAAAATTGGGCGAGTAGGGATTGTGGTCATAAAATGACCGTTGAGACAATATTTCTCGTTCAAAGTCCCCCAGAATGGGGGATTTAGGGGGCGAAGCCTCTCGGCAATGACAGATCAATCAACTTGTGTGTAGACGGTAGGTCTAACCAGGTGGTGAAGATTGCTTCGGTTTCTAGTAACAAGTCAAATTGGGATAGGAGTTGTGCGATTCTGGTACGGGTTTGCTCAGTTGTCCAGCCGAATCCGTTGACTGAAATCGGCCGGGTTGCAACAACCCAAAATTCGACTAAGACTTGGGCAGTGATTACGCAGGGATTGTCTTGTAAAATTAAGCGATCGACAGTGTTTAGGACGAGCGTGTTTTGTGATGCGTTGGAATCACTTAGACGCAAAAGAATGTTGGTATCTAGAAAGTATTGCGGCATCAGTCGTACATTGTGTCTCGGTGCATTGCTTCTTCTGGGAGTGCTGGGCTGTCTTTGGGTAGACTGGCGACCCATTCTCTAAGGCGGCGCGATCGTTCTTCGGGAGTTTTTGGAATTTGCTTTTGTAGTTCAGCAATATTAATTGGCGTGATGCCAGGTGGGAAGTTGGTTTTTTTGGCTTTTGCTGATCGTAGAAAGTTTAAGGTTTCGGCGATGAGTTCGTCGGGGGCTTGCTCCAGTTCTTGAAGGAGTTGTTCTCGATCGGTCATTTTGGTTGCCTCTGCGATCGCGATCTATGAGTTGATTTTATTATCGGGTATGGTCAGCATTCGCGATTCGATGCCGTCCCAGACCTGCGGCGACACGCGCAAGGCGGCTTCTTTGCAGCGCACCATGAGTTCGTTGGCGTAGAGATAGTTTTCGAGCGATCGTTCTTCTTCCTCAGATAAATCGAGCCATTCGGGGTCGAGATGCAAAGCCTCATACCAGGTCTGACGAATGCGGTTGGCGAAAGCTCGACGCACCTCGACCAGTTCGTCATTACCTGGGACTTGAGCCTTCATTGCTTCGAGTTGCTGACTCAAAGCTGAGAAATCAACAGAATTAAAAATTTGGGCGCGGACGAGGGCGAGGGCAAGGTCGAGGTCGAGGGCGAGGGCAAGGTCGAGGTCGAGGTCGGGGTCGAGATCACGGTCGAAGGTGCGGACGCGGACGCGGTTGAGGGTGCGGTTGAGGGTGCGGGCGAGGGCGAGGGCGAGGTCAATGTCAATGTCAATGTCAATGTCAAGGTTAATGTTAAGGTCGCGGTCGCGGACGAGGGCGCGGTCGCGGACGAGGACGAGGAGGGCGACGAAGATTGCAACGAAGCGTTTAGCGGCAGGTTTATAGTCTCCTACCGAGTTTTTGGTGGTTTGCTCCGACCAATCAATCAAGGCTTTCAGCTTGTCTGAATTGATGAGCTTCTGAGTTTCACGTTTCATTGCTGCAAGCAAATCGTCTGCATTGCGCGATAGACCTGCAACTAGAAAAAACACCTCACGCCAGCGTTCGTCTGTCAAATGTTCGGCAACCAGTGTCTCAACCTGTCGCTCATCCACGATGTATTGAGCCGTTAGATATTCCTGAAAGGTTAGATGTGAAAACGAATAGGCATCTCTAGCACGTTCGACCAAAATGCCTTGCTGCACTTCGATTGCATTCAACACTTTCTCTGCATCCAAAGTCTTTGAAGCATTCAAATTGCTCATCAGAAATTCTCGAATTTGATCAGTGAGTTCTCGTTTTGACAAAAACAACTGATCTTCAGCAAAACTCTGATAGGCAATTTCAGAAAGCAGGATGCGTTCTAGCTCCAGGCTGAGTTCTTGATAAATGGGATTGTGTTGAATTCGCTTTTCAGATGCCCATTTCTTTAGCCACACGTCTAATGCTTCGCCATACAGCGATGCTCTCTGTTTCGGTAAGCTCTGCGACTCGTTGTATACGGCACAAAGCAGCGTCAATAGTAAGGGAGTTTGCCCCAGTTCTTTCGTTGCTTTGTAGTCTTCGCTGCTCAATAACTCCCAACATTGATCTGCGATCTTCGGCTCACGTCGAAACCACTGACACACAAACGTTTCCATCTGCGAATCACTGAAGTTTGCCATCGTTACATCCTTAAAGCGTGGAAATCCGCCTTTGTAAGCAGCGATACGACAGGAGGCGATGAAGTGATTTTTGTCGTAGCGATCGACTAATCTCCCAATCTGCTCAATGGCGCGATCGACCTGATCAGTCGGCACTTCATCCAAGCCATCCAGCAAAATCAGCAGCTTTCCTGCTTTCAAAAGATTCTGCGTAAAGACTTCAGCATTCGGAAATCCACAAGTCTCAAACTCTTCTGCAATAAACTTCTCGATGTGCGTCTGGGTCGCATCAAAGCGTTTTAGCTCCACAAACACCGGAAGCAACTCATGTCGAAACCGTCCGGTCTCCCACTTCAGCGCTTCGAGTCCCACCTTTCTCAAGAAGGTAGATTTGCCAATTCCCGGACTGCCCAACATCATCAGCCGAGGTTCAAGATTTGCGACCGCGATGCCTTCTTTGCGGGTAGTTTGCTCAAACACAAATCCTCGACCAATTTCGAGGTAGAGATCTTTCAAGCCTTCGGGAGACTCAAAACGACGGCTCTCGCGAGTATCCAAAACCTGCACATCGGTATAAATTTCTTCCAGTCTCAGCGAGTTATCCATCCGCAAGCAATCATATTTGAGGCTGCAATGGCGCTTTTCATAGGTTGCGACGTACTCTTTCATCGCATTCCCAATTTGTTGCTCAGTTTGTCTATCGATCGCTCGACCGCTCTGTTTCCAAGCTGCATCGATCACTAGCGTGGTCAGCTTCTTGAGCGCTTCGGTTGTCAGAATCGAGACAGGATCAAAAACCATAAAGATTTAAGCCGCAGTAGGAGAGAAATTCTCTCATTGATACACTGCGATCGTAGAAAATCACGCACAATTTCATAAAACTACCGCGACATCCTATGTCGATCGCAAACAATCCTATGTCGATCGCAAACAATCAAGTTTCCATCGCGACCAATCGAATATTTACCCCGTCCAATCGAGTTTCCATCACGGCGAATCGAATGTTCACCGCGTCCAATCGAATGTTCATCACGGCGAATTGAGTTTCCATCACGGCGAATCGAATTTAATTCCCTCGAATTTGCGATCGCAGCTTCTCCAATTCAGGATCAATTTCAGGAGTCACACCTGCTGAAGGCAACGAAGCGGCACTTCCCCCGGCAAGCTGATTTTTCATCGAAGCCAATTCAGCATCAATGTCGTCCGCTTCGCCCAATGCCTCAAAGCGCTTTTCTAGCTGGTCAGTACCCAGTTCGGCGATCGCTTCAGATTGCGCCTCTAGCTGCAACACTTTTTCTTCCATCCGCTCAAAAGCATTCATGGCGCTCCCCGTTCCCACACCGCTCAACATGTCATTGAGTTGCTGAGACGCTTTTGCAGATCGGGCACGCGCAATGTAGAGATCCTTTTTGGTTTTCGCCTCAGAGATTTTACTCTCTAGCTTCATCATGTTTTGCTTGAGCTGAGTCACGACGGATGCCTGTTGCCCTAGCTGAGACTGCATCGCCTCTGCCGTTTCTTGATAAGACTTACGGCGCGTCAGAGCCTCTCTCGCCAGATTTTCGTCGCCCTTTTGTAGAGCAAGCTGGGCCCGACGGTACCATTCTTCTGACATGGATTGGGCTTGAGAACATTGCCGCTCAGTGCGCTTTTGAGTCGCGATCGCCTGAGCCACCGCCTGCCGAAGCTGAATCAAATCATTCTGCATATCCAGGACAGTTTGTTCCAGAATCTTCTCCGGATCTTCTGCCTGACCTACCAGATGATTAATATTGGCGCGAATCGCTCTCCAGAGTCGGTCAAGAATGCCCATAGCTCTCTCTCCAGTCCAGTTCCCTCAATGGTACCGTAACTTTTCGGTTGGACAATCCTACCGTTGGTTAACTTCGGCGGGAATGCCCTGGTTTTGGAGTTCTTGCGCTTTGGCTTTGGCCTCGGCTTCGCTGCCCGTCGCCCCTAGCTGAATTTTGCCATCAGGACGAAGATAAGCATCAGGAGCAGCTTTGCGCGCCTCTTCGAGAGAGCGATCGCCCGTAAACGGAATTTCAACCTTATAAGAGTAGCCGTCGCTTTGAGGCGGGCTGGGGGCGCTGACGGGAGGGTCATACGATCGCGGCACCGAAACAGGCGGCAACGGCGCAGTCTGAATCGCAGGGGGCGTATAGGGTCTCGAAGGAGGACTGTAGCTTGTCACAGGCGCAGGGGCAGCATAACTTCTTGCGGGTGCAGGCGTATCGTTTCTAGGAGGACTGTAGCTTCTCGCAGGTGCAGGCTGAACGGGAGCCGTTGGAGTGCTGGCCGTCGATCGAGGCAAAGACTGAGGAGAAATGCCTTGCTTCACTTGGGGAGAGGCAGCCGGAGAAGCGGTTACTTTGGGAACTTTGCTAGTCAGAGCATCTTTACGGGATTTAAGCGTCGTCAGGTTGCCCAATCCCAAATCGACAAATTCTTGTTTATCTAAAGGGGGCGAGTTGGGAATGGCGACTTGAGAACCGTCAGGATTGGTCGGAGCCGCTGAAGGCGATGTGGCAGTTGGTGTTGGACGATCGAACAATCCCGCTACAAAGCTCAAACTCGACGGATTCATAATCACATAGCCAAACATGGCGCTTGACATCAGCAACATCAGCATCGACCCCACACCCAAAGGCGTTGCCAGACTTTCTAGAAAGCCGCGATCGACGCGAACCTGAGCCTCTTCTCGCGCCAAACTTCTCAACAGTTCTTCTGACGACTCTAAATAGTCATCGGGAGGAGTCGAATCGGCTAGATGGGTGCTGTCTACTTGAGGCGGGTAAAGAATTTCGCTGTCCGTCGAGGGTTCGGGGGAAACGATCGCCAACCCAGAGGAATCTTGTCGCTCAAAGCTTGGCTCAAAGGGCGAATCCTCATGACCGCTCAGACTGGCAGGAGTCAGGGGTTGAGTAGTGGGTTCTCCTACAGACATCAACTCTAGTTTGGGAGGCTGCTTGCGTTTGAGTCCAATAGAAGGCGAGATCGAGCGTCCTGACCGTTGTCGTCGATAGCGCATCAGTTCTTCTTCTAGCTGAATGTCGAGGCAGTTTAGCGCTCTTTGCAGCTTGGAATTGAGTTGGGGCTGGGCAGGAGTTTCCCCTTCGGAGAACTGCGAATCAACTAACGGACTGTGACGCATTGTGGTGACTCCTAACTGTTTGAGACCGATTTGGGAGGACGTAACTGTGGCTTGAGGAAGAAAGGCTTGATTTGAAAGGAATTTTTCAGGAATATTCGGGCGCTATTAGTGTAATTCACCGTTGGCAAAATGAATCAACTGTGAGCCAAAAATTGTGAGCAAAAAGGTGCAAGTCGATTAGTCAACCCGTTCAGAACAAGCGCGGTCGCTTCTCAGCCAATGAGTTTGGGCGGAATCAGCGACAATATAAAGCGACAATATAAATGGAAGCCCTCCAAAGCTGAGTGTGATGTTTCCCGGCTTTGATGCAAAGACTAAAGACCGTTTACATTTTCCTATCTACATGCGTTTGGGTCAGTCTCGACATGTCATTTCAACCCTTGCAGCAGCTTTTAGGCTCTCTCGAAACTCAACTTAATCGACCCGAAGAAAAGCAGCTTCAGCAGGTGATTCGGAAATGGTCTGAGGTGGTTGGCGCGATCGTCTCTCAGCAAACTCGCCCGATCGCGCTGAAACGGGGCACTCTCAAGGTTGCGACTTCTAACGCGGTCTGGTCACAAAATTTAGTCTTTGAGCGGCAGAGAATTTTGGAAAAGCTAAATACCACTCTCTCTACGCCGATCGCAGACATTCGATTTTCGACCACAGACTGGCACAAGGTGGATTTTGTTGAAGAGATGCCAGAAATATGGGCAGAGCATCCCAGTCGAGTAGAGCCGACCTCTTTTAAGTTGGACAAGGCAGATAAGTTGGATAAGGCAAAAAGCCCAGAAGCCGCTTTTCAAAACTGGGTGGCGGTGGTGCAGCATCGGGGCGATCGGTTGCCGTTGTGTCCTCAATGTCAGTGTCCTACCCCGATCGGAGAGCTAGAGCGCTGGTCGATGTGTGCGGTTTGTGTGGCCAAACGCTGGTAGAGCTTCTTCGAGAGGATGCTGACCTTTGAGAACGATTCGGTGACTCTTCGATTGATTTTTACTCTACAAACACGTTGTTTTGTAAACAGCATTTGTGAGGGAATTGGCTCTAACTTTTGGAGGAAATCGCTTTTCATATCCGAATGTTCACTGTATACAGAACTCCTGATTAGGGAATCGTCCGTCAGAAGAAAGATGTGATTCGTTTAATACTTCCTTCATATTTAAGGAGATTAAGGCAGCATTGAGCAGTTAACAAAGACACTTAAACTTTAGGTGTTTAACTTGATCCCTGGCTTGTTTTAGTAAAAGTAGGACTGATCTCTCTAGATTTCAAAAAAAAGGCTTTTCATTTTGTCTCTTCTTTACACAAATCTAAAGAGAATATAAACCCCACTTTTAGCAAAAAAGTCTTGGAACCTTGACGGGGAGATGTGTTTGACTTTTCTAAATCTGCAAGGGTAAAACCGCCTTAATTCACAATAGAAGTACCGAGTTCGCGAAATCGCCTTGCAGTAAGCTGGTTCTTAAAAATTGATAAGAATGGTCATATTTCTTAGCCAACTTTAAGTAATTTTGACTTTTAGTCATGAAGCTTTTTCTTAGCAGTTTCGCGTCATTTTTCCAAAACACAAATCATTTCTAAAAGCTCGATTATGAAAAGTTCTGATCCCCTCGCTTCTGCTTGTCGGCACTGTCGCTACTACATGCCAGAAGGGAGACGAGGAGGGCACTGTAGCCAACTCAGTGTATCTGTGCGAGGAAGTTGGGCGGCTTGTTCTTTAGCGCGTCCAGTATTTGCCCCCACCTGGGATTTTACAAAAATTATGATGTGGAAAGAAGAACTGCTTCCTATAACCAGCGAACTGACGACCGCAGATCTGCGAGAAACCAATCGACCGATGGTGTTGGATAGTGCGGCTAGACCAGTCTCTTCAGAAAAGCTTTCCGCCTAATGCAGGTTTTAATTAGTTTCAACGATCGCATCCCAGTCGGTGCGATTTTTTTGTAACCTGAAGGGCGTTATCCTCAGCCCACACCTCAAGGCAGCCAGGGATATTTACGAAAATCAGGGGAGCGCTTCTCTAAAAAGGCTTGTTTTCCTTCGGAGCCTTCTTCGGTCATGTAGTAGAGTAACGTGGCGTTTCCGGCGAGTTCTTGAAGTCCGGCTTGACCGTCACAGTCAGCATTAAAGGCAGCTTTGAGACAGCGAATGGCGATCGGGCTTTTCTCCAAAATCTCCTCTGCCCATTGGATGCCTTCAGCTTCAAGTTGAGCGATCGGCACGACACAGTTGACTAAGCCCATTTCTAACGCCTGAGCAGCATCGTACTGACGACAGAGATACCAGATTTCTCGCGCCTTTTTTTGTCCCACAATTCGCGCCATGTAGCTGGCTCCAAACCCTCCGTCAAAACTACCGACTTTGGGGCCAGTCTGTCCAAAAATGGCGTTGTCAGCGGCGATCGTCAAGTCACAGAGCAGATGAAGGACATGCCCACCGCCGATCGCATAGCCTGCCACTAGTGCGATGACTACTTTGGGCATTGAGCGAATCAGACGCTGCAAATCCAGTACGTTGAGCCGGGGGACACCTTCTTCATCGATATAGCCTCCCTGCCCCCGAACGCTCTGATCACCCCCTGCACAAAATGCATATTTGCCGTCGGTGTGCGGCCCGGCTCCTGTTAGCAAAATTACGCCGATTCGACTATCTTCGCGGGCATTGCTAAAAGCGTCGTAGAGTTCGACGACGGTCTTGGGTCGAAAGGCGTTGCGTTTGTGGGGACGGTTGATCGTGATTTTGGCGATGCCGTCGGTTTTGTGATAGGTGATGTCTTCGTAGGATTTGACGGCGTGCCAGTCAGTCATAAGGGGTGAGGGGTGAGGGATGAGGAGTGAGGGATGAGGAGTGAGGAGTGAGGAGTGAGTTAGGAGAGGGAGGCGGCGATCGCGCTTAAATTATTTTGTCGCCATTGGGCATCGGATTGACGATCAGTTTTGATTTCTAGGACGCGAATGCCCTGGGGAGGGAGAGGATTTAGCTGCTGGATTAGTTGCTCCCAGGTGTGGATGGGCTGATGGTCAACGTTGTAAGTTTGGCAGAGGTTGGCGAAGTCGATGTTTTGAGGAGTGGCGAAAAATTCTTCAAAGGGCGGGTTGAATTGAGCGATCGGTAACATGCCAAAAATGCCGCCACCGTTGTTGTTGATCACGATAATGGTCAAACTTCCGATCAGGCGATCGCGGTTCAAAAATCCGTTGGTATCATGCAGCAGCGCCAAATCTCCTGTCAAGAGAACGCTGGCTTGATTGTGGTGGGCGATTCCTAATGCTGTCGAGAGAATGCCGTCGATGCCGTTTGCGCCTCGGTTAAAAAAGGGCTGAATTGCGGAGTCGTTGGGCATCCAAAAAAACTCGACATCCCGAATGGGCATACTGCTGGAAATGAAGAGCGGCGTTTTGTGAGGCAGGTGTTGAGAGAGTAACCAGGCGGCTTTTCCTTCAAATAGGGCTGTCTCAGCAGACAGCTTTTGGTCGATCGCGCGTCTCATCTGAGCTTCCATTTCACACCAAAGCTGCGTGTAGGGACTGGGCGCAACGGACTCGGACAACTGGGTAACAAAAGCTTCAATTGAGGTAGGCAGATGAATCGTTTTGCCGTGAAGCGGGTCGAGACTGCGATCGCTCGGATCAATCACCCACTGGTTCGGTTGAGTGGCCGTTAACCATTGGCGCAGTGCCTTGCTGGTCGGCATTTCTCCTACGCGAATCACCACATCGGGCGCTAGTTTGTCTGCGAGTTCTGCGTTTCTCAGAAGGGTGTCGTAGGTGGAAATTAGATAGGGATTTAAGCTGGCGTGGTTTCGCAAGGGCGACAATCCCTCTGCCAAAACGGGCATTCCAAACGTCTTGGAGAGATGGGCGATCGCTTGACAGTAGGCGATCGGATCAGAGGGTTGGGCTGCTCCGGCGAGAATGAGACCGCGGGGCGAGTGAGGGGTGAGGAGTGAGGGGTGAGGAGTGAGAAGTGAGGAGGGAGGGAGTGAGGGGCGAATGTGGTGGAAAAAGTCGGGCGGAAAAGTAGCTTCTAAGGATTGAGTGGCGAGGTGAGCGATCGGCACCAATGGATCACGAAAGGGCAGATTCAAATGGACAACGCCGGGAATGGGATATTGGGTTTGCTGCCAAGCTTGCATCACCGTCTGTCTGAGGTACGCCAGCATGGTTGATTCGGCATCAGGAAGCGCAATCTCAGCGTAAAAGTTGGGATAGGAACCAAAAAGTTTTTGTTGGTCGATCGCTTGTCCCGCGTTGCAGTCTCGTAATTCAGGCGGACGATCGGCGGTCAACACCAACAGCGGCACTCGGCTTTCTCTCGCTTCAATGATTGCTGGATAAAAATTGGCTCCTGCCGTTCCCGATGTGCAAACTAAAACGACAGGCTGATGGGATTTGCGGGCGAGTCCTAATGCAAAAAAAGCGGCCGAGCGCTCATCCAAAATCGGAATTGCCTCAATCTCAGAATGTTGAGCAAACGCGATCGCCAAAGGTGCAGATCGAGAGCCAGGACAGATGATCGCTGTCTTCAAACCCAGACGATGTAATGTTTCGACCAGAACAGATGACCAGAGCGTGTTGAGATTGCGGAAATCGATCGGCATGAAATAAGGGAGGAGGGAGGAGGGAGGAGAAGAGTTTTGAGTTCTAAGTTTTGAGTTCTAAGTTTCAGGTTAAGCGATGGGCGACTTCTTTGAATCTTCCTTTTTAAGGTGAGGTCAGTTCAAAGTCGAGAAAAATTCGTACCTCCCGACTGGTTATCAAAGCCTGATTTAAGTGACTTTGGCTGGCAGTTTAATTGGGTTTAATTTGTGGAGGCAGATTCCGTTCTGATATCCGGGTTGACGAAGGCACTTGTGAAGCGACCTGCGATCGCCGGGTTCATTTCGAGATTTGCACTTTCTAGAGACAACTGTTAGATTAAATGAATTCATAACGACTTCGCTTTAGGGATTCTACCATCGATACAGGTCGGTTTCGTTTAACCTCTGCAAACTAAGCAATAGAACCCTTTGGGAAGATTACTCACACAGGAACAGCAATGGTAAAAGTTGTAGCAATTGGCGGCAGTTTGCGATCGGACTCCTACACCTATCAGGCTCTTCAGCAAGCGGTCGATCGCCTCAATGCTCTGGGCGCTGAGGTCGAAGTATTGGACTTACGGACTCTGAATTTGCCCTTTTGTAATGGGGGCGACGACTATTCTGACTACCCCGATGTTGCGCGACTGCAAAAAGCCGTCAAAGAAGCGGATGCCCTCCTTTTAGCCAGTCCTGAGTATCATGGCAGTGTCAGTGGCGTACTCAAAAATGCGCTCGACTTGATGAGTTTTGAAGAAATGGCGGGCAAAGTGGCAGGTCTGATCAGCGTTTTGGGCGGACAATCCAACAGCAACGCATTGAACGATTTGCGCCTGATCATGAGATGGGTGAATGCCTGGGTGATTCCAGAACAGATTGGTGTCGCTCAAGCTTGGCAAGCCTTTAGTCCCGATGGCAAACTGCTGGACGAAAAACTGTCAGAACGGTTCGATCGCTTTGCCCAAAGCCTCGTCGAAAACACCCGCAAAATTAGAGGCGTTCACTGAAAATTCGGTTACATCGCACAGGGAGATTTGGTCATGGTTCAATCGCTCACTTCTACCAAGCTAGACAGTCCTCAAGAATGGGATTTGTCTGATTTGTATACAGGCTTTGACGATCCGCAGTTAGCCCAAGATCTAGAGACGCTAAAAACAGAAGCCGCAGACTTTCGCGATCGCTTTCGGGGCAAAGTTGCAGAACTGAATGCCGATCGCCTCGTAGAGTGTTTCAAAACGTTGGAAGCGATCGCTCAAAAGTCGGGTTATCTCTATTCCTTTCCGTCGCTGATTTTCTCGGCTGACACGCGCAACACAGAGGCGAAACAGTTTCTTGACAAAGTAATGGAAGCGTTGACGGCGGTTGAAAATCAGCTTTTGTTTTTTGATCTGGAACTGCAAGGATTGACCGCAGAGCAGTTTGATCAACTCCAAAAAGCAGCGATTCTGCAACCCTACGGTCATTATTTGAACAAGATTGCCAAATATCGTCCCCACACCCTGTCTGAAGCGGTTGAGCAAACTCGAAATCAAGACAGCTTAACCGGACGGCAGGCGTTTATTCAACTGCGATCGATTCACTTGGGCGAACAGCAATACGAATCTGTCACTACTCCAGAAGGCAAAACCGTCAGTACCGAAGCAGATTTGAGCGCGCTGGCGTTTCATCCTCATCCCGAAACTCGCGAAGCGGCTTATCGATCGGTGCGTCAGGTGATGGGACAGCACAACTCGCTGTATGGCTACATTCTCAACACCGTCGCTCAAGATCACAAGATCGAAAATCAGATGCGCGGTTACGACTCGACGCTGCACAAACAACTGTTAGCGGATGAAGTGTCAGAACCCGTGTTTCGCGCCGTCATGGAAGGGACTCACAGCCGATTTGATTTGTTTCAGCGCTACTATCGGCTCAAGGGACAAGCGATCGGGCAAAAGATTCGTCTCTGCGACATTTACGCACCCTGGACGACCGACGAGCAGATTTCGCCCATTCCTTACAAAGCTGGCGTGGAAACGTTGATTTCGGCACTCGACCAGTTTGACCCGAACTATGCTCGTCGCGCCGAGGAATTTTTTATCAAAGACTGGGTAGACGCAAAAGTTCGTCCCGGCAAGCGAGGAGGAGCGTTTTGCGCTTATAGCTACGGCAAACACAGCTATTTGTTGTTGTCTTATACCGATGATTACAACTCACTGTTTACTTTGGCTCACGAAATGGGTCACGGCTTACACTTTGCCTGGATCGACGATCGCCAAACCTACTTCAATAGCAATCCGCCGATGGTGCTGGCCGAAATTGCTTCTACATTCAACGAGTTGTTGTTGCTGGATTATTTGCTCAAGCAAGCCAAAGGTGACAAGGCTTTAACCAAATCTCTGATCACTCGTCAGCTAGAAGACCAGCTCAATCTATTGTTTCGACAAAGCACGATTAGCCGATTGGAATTGTTGGTACACGATCGCGCCGCTCAGGGCAGTTTTGATTCCAGCTTCGTCAATGAGCAGTGGACGAACCTCTATCAAGAACTCTGTGGCGATGCGGTCGAAGTGCTGCCAGAGCATCAATATGATTGGGCGAGAATTGGTCACATTTACTTCAAGCCATACTACTGCTACCAATACACCGCCTCGAATATTGTCAGTCTGGCCTGCTATCAAAAATATCTGGAGGTCGGCAAAGACTTTATTCCTGGCTATTTAGAACTGCTGGCAGCGGGAGGCAGTCAAGATCAAGTCGAAGCCCTGCGTCACTATGTCGGCGTGGACATCGAAGATCCTGAAACGATTCGAGGCGCACTCACCTATGTCGAAAATCTGTTAAATCAGCTTGAATCGACGTTGTAAAAGACGCTAAACGCGAGTCTGATCAAGCTTTATGCTTCGATTTCAAATTCGGGAAGCCCCCTAAATCCCCCACAAGTGAGGGACTTTGAACTAGAACTCTTGCCTCAAAGTCTCCAGAATGGGGGGCAGAAGCGCTGAACAACGAAGTGAATAAACTTGATAGTTTATTAATCATCATCCGAATCGCTCCCTTCAAAATTTCCAAAATTCCAAAACTAATTCGACCCCTTAAAGCACAGGTTGTTTTTTGGGGTTGCTTTGTTTTTTGTTGAGAAACGGCGGCAGGGGACAATCCAAAGCGATCGCTACCGCCCTCAATAATTCCGCCTCCGAATCAGTCACTGTGTTGTCGAGCAAAACTGTGTAAGAGCAGGCTTCGACGATCGCTTGCTTGAGTTTTGGTGTGGCTGCACCCAGTCGAGTCAGGCTTTTTTTGAGTTCGCTGAAGTTAGAAGGGGGAGGAGCGTTGGGCATTTCTTGCTGGCTGGCACCGGGGAGGCAAAACAGTCCTGATCGGAAGGCATAGGCGATCGTGTCAGGGGTCTTTTGTCCGATTTGAGCGATTGATGAAATGATCAATCCGCAGTCTGTCCAAATTTCGCTCAAACTTGAAAACTGTTCGGTCTGAGTTTGAGAAGCCTGAAGCCGACGCTGCAAAATCACAAATACGACAAACTTGCTGAGCGTCCAGCGGCCTTCAACTTTGATCAGTCCTTGAATGGCGATGAATAATTTTTTGATTTGATTTGTAGAAATTTGTCGCAGAGCAGGAACTGTCAGATCTAACAAAGAAAGGCGATCGCGGTCTGCAATCTGTTCCACTTCTGCTCTCAACATCAGCACTTGCTCGACCAATTCTTCTGATCCGACCTGACGCAGCCAGTCTATTTGTTGAGTTTGAAACTGAGGATTGAGCAGGAGCGCGTAAACGATCGCCGTTGCCCCTTCACAAGTCTGAATTTCTGACTGCAAAACTTCGTTTAACCAGGATTCTGAACGGATTGGCGGAACAGGCTTGATGGCCGCAGATCCCCCTGCAAATCCCATGATTGAACTTGAGCTTGCATGACTGGAGCCAGCAAGCGGCGTTTCTGACAAAGGCACATTTTGCAAACCGCCCAGGCGACGAATCCGATGTAGCAGCGGTGGATGAGTTGCCCACAGATCGTCAAACCAACTCAGCTTTAAGGCATTGCCAAAAAACATGTGGCTGGCTTCGTCTGCATAAGGGGACTTCACTTGAGACCCCAAATTGCCAATTTTCTGCAACGCTCCAGAAATGCCGGCCGGATTGCGCGTGAACTGTACCGCTGACGCATCCGCCAAAAATTCTCGTTGACGGGAAATCGCACTTTGAATCAGTCGCCCAAAGAAGAGACCCACCAAACCGATCGTCGTCACTGCCAGACCCAAATACCAGAGCCAGCGATTGTCTCGATCTTCGAGTGCGATCATGATCCTGCCTGTGATGTAGACAAACAAAATCCCGTGAAGCAGTCCTATTAGCCGCAAATTGAGCCGCATATCTCCGTTGAGAATGTGACTAAATTCGTGCCCGATCACGCCCTGCAACTCATCTCGATTTAACTGTTCTAGACAGCCACGAGTCACGCCGATTACGGCATTGTCGATCGTATGTCCCGCAGCAAAGGCATTAATTCCCGTCTCATTGTCCAAAATGTAAACGGCTGGTACTTTCATGTTGGCGGCGATCGCCATTTCTTCGACCACATTTAATAGCTGCTGCTGTTCTTCAGTTTCGACGGTTTCAGCGAGCAGCAAGCGGCCGCCCAGTTCTTGAGCGATGACACTGCCTCCCGCCTGCAATGTGAAAACTTTGTACCAACTGGCCCCGCCAATCACCAAAATGGTCAACGTGAATACCCAGAAGAAAATTTTGGGATGCCACCAGCCGATCGCCGTTGACTTACAAGAGGAACTTGAGCGCGGAGAGCCGATCGGAGTCGAGGAACCAGATCGCGATCGCCAACTAGAACTCGTGCCCGAAAACCCTGAAGACCCGCCACTTCTAGAGCGCTTGCTGGCGACAAACGTGACGCTTGGCGATTCCGGTTCAACGAAACTCAGACAACGACTGGGCGACGCAAGATTGAAGGTGGCGATCGTCGCCAGGTAGATCAAAATAATCATCGACAAAACGGACAACCCAAACAGCCCCACCAGCTTTTGAGTGTTTGCCCGTGCCTGATCCTGATGTTCAAAAAAGTTCATGGCAGTCTAGAACGATACGCGGGGAGCAGCTTTCACTTCGGGAGCGACCTCGGCCAGCAGTTCTGCCGCCGCAAAGTTAAAAGCCCCTGCGACCAGATTGCTCGGAAACACTTCTCGCTTGGTGTTGTAGACCGTCACGCCATCGTTGAAAGCTTGACGCGCAAACGCAACTTTGTTCTCAGTGGACGACAACTCTTCCATCACGCGGGTCATCGTCTGGTCTGCTTTGAGATCAGGATAAGCTTCTGAAATGGCGATAAACCGACCCAATGCGCCTGTGAGTGCAGCTTCGGCGCTACCCAACTGCTGCATTGCCTGGGGATCACCGGGAGTTTGGGCGGCTCGACTGTTAGCAGTAATGGCAGAGTTGCGGGCCGCGATCACCGCTTGCAGAGTTTCTTGCTCATACTTCATGTAGCCTTTGGCCGTCTCGATCAGATTGGGAATCAAATCGTATCGTCGCTGAAGTTGAACATCGATTTGAGAGTAGGCGTTTTTGTAGCGATTGCGAAGCGTCACCAGTCGGTTGTAGGCATCGATCACGATATAGCCGATCAGTAAAATCAGCCCGACCAAAAAAATCAAAAATCCCATAGCAAACAATCCTGATTGAGAAGCTAAAAAAGGTTTACAGTCTCGATCGCCAGTATTCCCTTCCCCTTTCTCAACTCAACGCTGTTCTTCACATACCCATTCATCCAAGCTTTACTGAAGAATAATTAAATTCCTCCTCTCGTCCCTGAGCAAACCCCGATCAAAGGTTTAGAATTCAAACAGAAATAGCCACCGCCCTCACTCTCCCCCTATAGTTTTGTGACAGTTACACGTTTCTTGCGAAAGACGGGTCTAGTACGCCGACAGACTCATCTGTCCGTGATGATATTTCCCGATGAAGTATCTGCATTTCAGGCGTATCGATTGCTGCATTATTACGGAATTTCACCTGAGCATTTGGCGATCGTGGGTCGAGGGTACAGCAGCCCAGAACACGTTGGCTTACTCAAACCCATGCAGATCGCTACCCGTAAGGCGCGATCGTTTTCTCTATTGGCGGGCACATTGGGTACGATCTTCGGTCTAGCGCTGTTTCTATATCAAGGCCCTAGCGAGGTCGATTGGGAGCATTTTCGTCATTTGCTGGTTATTCCTGCATTTGGGATCGTGAGCGGGTTTTGTGGTGCAGTGGTCGGCGGCCTGTTTGGCTTGTTTGGAGAAGGCACGACGGTTAGTGTCTATCGTCACCATCTCAACCGGGGACAATATTTGCTGATGATGGAAGGGCCAGAAAAGCTGGTGCGCTGGGGTCAAGAAGTGCTAAGTCAGTATTCCACGTCGCGATCGTCCTAGCCGTTCTAACCTGAAACTTTTCTCCTTCAGTGATTCAATAAGTGATGAACTAAGATACTCACTCGGATTGAGAAGGCTGAATGAAAATTTCGGTAGATGAACTAGGTGAACTCGATCGCACTCTCATGCATCGCTGTTTGGAATTGGCGCGACAGGCGATCGGGCAGACGGCTCCCAACCCCTTAGTGGGCTGTGTGGTCGTTCAAGATAGGGAAATTGTGGGTGAAGGCTTTCATCCCAAGGCGGGACAGCCCCATGCAGAAGTGTTTGCGCTGAGAGCGGCGGGTAATCGTGCCCAAAATGCGACCCTTTACGTCAATCTGGAACCCTGCAATCATTACGGCCGCACGCCTCCCTGCTCTGAAGCGATCATTGCAGCCGGAATTTGGCGAGTCGTTGTGGGCATGGTTGATCCCAATCCGCAGGTGGCAGGAAGCGGCATTGCTCGACTCAGAGCAGCCGGAATCGAAGTGGTTGTGGGCGTTGAAGAAGCAGCGTGTCAGACTCTCAACGAAGCCTTTGTGCATCGCATTCTGCATCATCGTCCGTTTGGCATTCTCAAATACGCCATGACCCTAGACGGCAAAATTGCGGCGACTACAGGACACAGCAGTTGGGTGACGGGGGCAGCTTCTCGAAATCGAGTCCATCAGTTGCGATCGACCTGCGACGCGGTAATCATCGGGGGCAACACGGTTCGCAAAGACAATCCTCAATTAACGACGCACAATGTTTCAAATCACAATCCTCTGCGCGTGGTGATGAGTCGATCGCTCGATCTGCCTACCGATGCTCATTTGTGGAATACCGAAGCTGTTCCCACGATCGTATTCACAGGGTTAGCAGCCGATTGGGAAGTTGAGAAAACACTCACCCAGCAAGGCGTAGAAGTCGTAAAACTGGACTCGTTAACGCCGACTCAGGTCATGGCTAATTTGTACGATCGAGGCTGTCTCTCGGTTCTCTGGGAGTGTGGCGGAATGCTGGCGGCGCAGGCGATCGGGCAGAAATGTGTTCAAAAAGTGCTGGCGTTTATTGCTCCCAAGATTATTGGTGGAGTTGGTGCCCCTTCTCCGGTGGGCGATCTGGGATTGGTGGCGATGACACAAGCTTTGGAACTGGAGCGAGTTAGCTGGGAAGCGATCGGCTCTGATTTTTTACTGCAAGGGTATTTGAAGGTGAGGAGTGAGGAGTGAGGGGTTAATTCAAAACTTGAAAGGGCGTTGCTGAATCAGGGGGTGAATTGCCCCAGAGCGGAGGGAAGCCCAATGCTCAAAGTCCCCCATTTTTGGGGGTTTAGGGGGCGGAAAGATTGACACTTCCCAACAGATTCATCCCTCCAATCAGCAACGCCCTTGAAAGAAGTTTCTCAGGGAGAACTTTTGCCTGTACACTACACCCTACTCCCCACGCCCTACTTTCTTAATGAGCGAAATCACCCTTTTGAGCTTGTTGGTTGGCAGTCTCGGATTGCAGGCAGTGGTTGGAGGTGGATGGTTGCGGTGGCAACAGTCAAAATTGCAGCAAGTCTGTGAGGAGGAAGAAGAAACCTTGACCCCTTACGAATCTAACGACACAGCAACGACTTCTACCCAAAAAAACGGCTCAAAAAAACCGCCCAAAGATCCTCGACTCGTCGGCTGGGAATTTAAAATCGTACGATCGCATCAAGACCTGTTTCGCGATCCAACAGTGTTGCAACGACTGTGTGAAGAAGAGTCGCACGCTGGCTGGATTTTATTGGAAAAACTGGACGATCGACGGATTCGATTTAAGCGTCCGATCGCGCTCCGGGAAATCATCAAGTCCGACATGATGACGATCGATCCCTACCGCAGTTATTATGGCGCTTCTGGAAATTCAAGACTTTGGGTGATGGCGATCGTCAGTATAATGCTTCTGACTTTGCCTGCTTATCTGGGCTTTATGCTGGTCTCTGCCACGCTCAATAAACCGCCTTCACCCATAAACTCAATTCAGAAGGGTTCACCCATCACGCTTCCCAAAACAACCCCAGAATAAAGCTCACTCTAGCTGGCAGCCAAACGATTGTGGGCCAGATCGCGGATTAGCGTCAGTTTGGAGTGAATGTAGCTCCGCAGAAGCGTGGTTTCTTCAGGGTTGAGGGGGCGCTGAGTGGGAAATTGTCGCAGTAAACATTGGACGAGGCTGGTGTCGTCGAGATTCAAAAGCAGGGTTGCTTGAGTCGTTTCGATCAGAGACCAGAGTTGACGAAGCGTTGAGGGATTCATGGGATTTTGAAGAGGTGACGGATGACCAAAAGAATTTGCCTTGTGTTCACCATACTGAATCTTTTAAGCGTCGATCGAGGATCTCACAAGATGCAAAAGAGTTACAAAAAGCTTAACTAAGCGATTCATAACTTGATGTGTAATCAGAAACAAAAGTCAGAGAATAATCAGGCACGAATCTTTAAAGTTTGGATTAGTACATTCGATATGTAATACTGAAAATAATAAATACATTCAATCCTCTGTCTTGTGAAGCAAACAAAGGTTAACAAAACAAAATTGACCCCTTCCAAACTGACCGCTGATAGTGCGGCAAATCAACCTTTTTTGGCGACTTTGCGCGAACTCGTCCAAACCTATCAAGCCTTTTGTGCGTATGAAGAACCCCACATTCGTGAACTCGGCTTAACGTCCCCTCAGTTTGATGTGATTGCGACGCTGGGAAATACGCCCGGTATGTTTATGAATCAGTTAGCGGAAAAAACGCTGGTGACGAAAGGAACGCTGACGGGAATTATCGATCGCTTAGAACAAAAAGGCTTTGTCCGTCGAGAAGTTCCGCCCGAAAATCGACGCTGTTTTCTGATTGTTTTGACCCCGGAAGGTGAGCAGGTTTTTAACAATATCTTTCCAGTTCATATTAGTTATCTAAAAGAACGATTTGATCAACTTAGCGAATCAGAATTGAGTGAGATCAAAACATCGTTAAAACGGTTGAGAGAAATCTTTGAGCAGCCTTCTTAACTCTATTTTTAAGAAGTCGATCGCTCCGATTCCCTTAAGGCAAAAGGATTAAAGTTCGTGTTCACATCATAGAAATCTTCTCTTTCTTGACGCTTTAACCAGCTTGTCAAAATGTAGGTAATGGGCGTAAACAAAATCTCAATGCCGCATTTGAACAGGTAGTTTGAGATGATTAGTGTCAGCAACAGCGAATCAGGCACGACTCCTGTAAAGCTGATCAGAACAAAGATTCCGGTGTCTAGAAGTTGACCAACCAGTGTGGAAGTGATCGTGCGGCTCCAAAGCCACTTTCCACGGGTGATAATCTTCAGCTTTGCCAAAATCCAGGAGTTAGAAAATTCACCGACAAAATAAGCGATCAAGCTGGCGATAACGATGCGAGGAGCCAGCCCTAAAATCTGCTCGTAAGCTGTCTGATACTGCCAATCTGCGGCTGGAGGAAGCGCTCCAACAATAATCAAAGTTAATGACATCAGCAATGCTGAGAAGAATCCTAACCAGATTACTTTTCGCGATCGCTGATACCCGTAAACCTCCGTCAAAATATCACCAAAAATATAGCTAAGAGGAAACAATAACGTTCCCCCGTCAAAGGTGAACCAACCAAAATCAACAATCTTGGTAGATGCAATATTCGAGATCAGTAATACCGCTACAAACAAGGCTGTAATCGAATCGAGATGCTGATATGACTTAGACATGGACTCAAAAATCTATCGTAAGATACGTTTCTACGAGTACAGTGAAGGCTATGTTAGCCAAATGCGATCGGAGGATCAAAGCGTGAATTCTATTCTAGAGCGGACAAGAGTGCTAAAACAGGCATTGACAGATTTTGTCTACGACGCTGAGGGAAACTTGGCGACTGCTTTGGAGACATTCACAGCTGAACAGTTAGCAAAGTCACAGCAAAAAGATACTAAGCAGCGTGATTTAGCCGTAGATACTTTCTTAAACGCTGGGCGAATTGGAGAGAAAACACCGATCGATTTATTTATCGAAAGCGAAACAGAATTATCGGAAGGCGATCGCCAACTGTTAACGGAATGGAAACAAAATTTCACAGGATTGTTTGTCGTTCAGCAAATGTTACCCGATGGGTTTGAGTTGAGAAACTGGCTGACCGATAAAACTTACATTGTGAAGCCCAACGATCCGGCAATGCTAGAAGAAATGACTCGGTTCAAGTTGGGAGAAATTTTGTTAACGCGAATTGCACCCGTTGAAGATTACTGGACGTTCTTCAGTTCGTACACTCAGATGGGCAATTTGGGCAAACCAAAACTAGCGGTCGCGATCGGCAACTTCAAGCAAAATCACAAACCAGATCTCTACGGCGACGCTCCAGAACTATTGGAGGAAGCCTGGAAATCAGTCGATCGCTATCACCAAGATTTTCTCGAATTTTTTGGCAGTGATGAAGTGACGCTACCGGGCTATCAATTGGGCAAAAAGGTGGCTGAGTTTCAAGAGTTTATGACGCAGCGCAGTTTAGAAGCTGCCGGAGTGGACAGCTCTAAATCTCTCGCAGAAATTGCCACTGATGCAGGCATGACCGATGAGGAATTGGAAGAAGCGGCCGAAGCGATGGGGATGGATTCTCAAGCCGCTGCAAAAATGCTCAAAAGCAAAGACTCGTTGAAAATGGCCGCTCCTCAAGTTAACCTGCCTCCTGATATCAAGAAAGCAGAACAAGTGACCGTTTTGGCACATCCCAAATGGGGGCAATCGCTTTTAACGAACTATCAACAATTCACTGATCTTCTGCAAACCGACGATTGGCAAAGTGTAAAAGGTTCTGATAAATTGATTCGCAAATATTTAGAAGACCCGACGATTAACGCCTTTGTTTGGTATCGATTAGCAGAAACTTATCCAACTCAATTAGAGAAGATTTTGCGAGAGTTTTTGCAGCAGCCAGACTTTCAACTTAAGCGCGATTTGGGTGGATTGCTGCGATCGTACCAAAAATCCACCGAACCAGAACTTCCAGAAATTGCCAGCGTACCGATTCATTTACACAATCTCTTTCAAGAAGCGCTGTCAGAAGTCACCAAATCTCAGCCCAAAAACAAAGGCGACAAAAAGGGAAGCAAAGGATTTCAACGAGCCTAGGATCGCGAATTAAATATGTGTAGGTTGGGTTGAAACATGAAACCCAACGGCTTCTAGGATGTCGGGTTTCGCAAGGCTCTACCCAACCTACGACCTGACTTTTTATACTTCTCAAACATCACCATGATCGGTAAACGAAACTAACAGCAAGCGATCGCTCTGAGAATGTCCAATTATAATCTCGCGCCTCTCATCTTTTGAATGAGCCTCATCGTCAAAAATAACTGCCAACGTATTCTCAAAGACAGTTATCAAAGACAGTTTTAGCTTCTTCAAAGCTGACATTATGCTTCTTCAGGTTAGCCGCTGCTTTTGACTGATCCCACTCAAACTCCATGTCAAAATCATAGCCGATCGCTCATCAGCCCAACTACGCAGAAATTTGCAGTCCCTCAAACACTCTTCACAACTCTATAATTTTTCGCATCCTGATCCTGTCATAGAATAGATCTCTGGATTTGCACAGCATTTGTAGTGGTTCTCAAACTCAATTCTCAGCAGCTTCAGACGATCGTCACTCATGCACAAGGCACCTATCCCGAAGAGTGCTGTGGTTTGCTGCTGGGTACGATCGACCCCACGGGCAAAACGGTCATTGAGGTCAAACCGATCGAAAATACCTGGAACGCCGATGAAGCTGCGATCCCCAAAACTCGCCGTTACTCGATTGCACCCCAAGCGATGTTAGCAACGATGCGAGAAGCCCGCGATCGCAACCTCACCCTCATTGGCATTTATCATTCTCATCCTGACAATCCAGCCTTGCCCTCGGAGTGCGATCGTCAGCTTGCCTGGCAGGAGTATTCTTATGCGATCGTTTCGGTTCAGTCGGGACGGGCGATCGATTGGCAAAGCTGGACGCTGGATGAGGCTCACCAGTTTCAACCCGAAGAAATTCTCACAATGCGACTGTGATCCCCGATCGCTTCAACGTTCAGAAAACACTCACTTTCATCCGCCGCCATGCTAAGTCCCAATCTGGATGATATTCAGTTAACCAATGAAGAATACGCTCGTTACTCAAGGCACATTATTTTGCCAGAAGTCGGGCTAGATGGTCAAAAACGCCTCAAAGCCGCCAGCGTCCTCTGTGTCGGGACGGGTGGGCTAGGGTCTCCCCTGTTGCTCTATCTCGCTGCCGCTGGGATCGGACGAATCGGTATCGTCGATTTTGACACGGTGGATAGCTCCAATTTGCATCGCCAAATCATTCACGGCACCTCCTGGGTCGGCAAGCCTAAGATCGAGTCGGCAAAAAGTCGCATTCTCGAAATCAATCCTACTTGTCAAGTCGATCTGTACGAAACGCGCCTCAGTGCCGAGAATGCGCTGGATATTGCTCGTCCCTACGATCTGGTGATTGACGGAACCGACAACTTTCCGACGCGCTATCTAGTGAATGATGTCTGCGTGTTGTTAGGCAAGCCAAACGTTTACGGTTCGATCTTCCGATTTGAAGGTCAGGCGACCGTGTTCAATTACGAAGGCGGCCCCAACTATCGCGACTTGTATCCCGAACCACCGCCTCCTGGACTCGTTCCTTCTTGCGCTGAAGGTGGCGTTTTGGGCGTGTTGTGCGGCATCATTGGAACCATCCAGGCGACAGAAGCCGTCAAGATTATTCTCGGACAGGGCACGACTTTGAGCGGACGGCTCCTACTTTACAACGCCTTGAATATGACGTTTCGAGAGTTGAAGCTGCGACCCAATCCGGTGCGCCCTGTGATTGAGAAACTGGTTGACTACGAAGAGTTTTGTGGCATTCCTCAAGCAAAAGCAGCCGAAGAGAAGGAGCGTGCAAACATGACAGAAATGACGGTTCAAGAACTGAAACAACTGATTGACAGTGGAGCGATCGGTCAAGACTATGTTCTCCTTGATGTTCGCAATCCAAATGAATACGAGATCGCCAAGATCCCTGGTTCAATTTTGGTGCCCCTGCCGGATATTGAGAAGGGCGAAGGCATCGAAAAGGTGAAAGAATTGCTCAACGGACACAAGCTGATTGCTCACTGCAAAATGGGGGGGCGATCAGCAAAAGCTCTGGCAATCCTCAAAGAATCCGGAATTGAAGGAACCAATTTGAAAGGGGGAATTACTGCCTGGAGCCAAGAAGTAGACGCTTCGGTTCCACAGTACTAGCTGTTAGTTGTAAAAGGGGTTGCTAACGGGCGGCCCTTTTTTTGTGATCTTATTTTTTGGAGAACAAATGCCTCTCAATCTGATTAAAGTTGGTTCAGTTTTATTAGCGACAACGCTACTTTTTACTTCCCAAACATTCGCTAAACCACTGGCTCAAAAAGCTGAAACAAAACTCTCTCCTTATCAATCTCGGATTGTCAATCGCTTACAGAAATGTCCTTATGGTTCTCAACCAGATGCCCTTCAAAGATCCAGTTTTTTGAGAGTGGGCAATCAGAAATACATTGTTCAAATTATGTGCAATTTTGGGGCTTATCAGGGAGCCTTTGAATACTATTTGTTAACCGAAAGTGCAGGTAAAACTCAATTCAAACCGCTCAATTTATTGAAGATTGGCGAACGTGGAGAAAAGCTAGTTGACAATACGTTAGTGGGTTATCCTACTTATGATTCATCTAAAAAAGAACTGACTGTTTTTACCAAAAGTCGAGGGATTGGAGACTGCGGAAGCTTTGGACGATATCAATTTGAGAACGATCGCTTTGTCGCCCAAGAAATCAGAATCAAATCTGAATGTGACGGCAAATACGTCGAGCCTGAAAAGTATCAGAAAGTTTATCCATCATCCAGGTAAATCGGGAGCATCCTAATTGTGCAAAATCTCGGATTGCCCTCATCCCCAGCCCTTCTCCCCAGGGAGAAGGGAGTCAGATCTCTTGTTCCCTCTCCTTGGGGAGAGGGTTAGGGTGAGGGCAGAAAGACTGTGCTACACAATTGGGATGCTTCCGGTAAATCATTCGTGAGAAGCATTGAACAATATGAGTGTTGAACTTGAAGCGGCTGAGGCATTGCGGCACATTGCACTGGATGAAACAGTTAAGTTATATGTTTTGAAACATCCACCGATCTATCAAGCTCTGCGTCATGCAGCAATGCGTTTTATTGGGGGTGAGACGCTAACAAACTGTGTCGAAATTACAAAATCTTTGAATGAGCAAAGTCATGCCGTCACTATTGACTTTATGGGTGAAAGCACTCGTGATGCTGAAATGGCAGAACACGCGACACAGGAATTTTTGAACGTGATTGAAGCGATCGCGAATCAAAATCTTGATGCTTCTATCTCTCTGGATTTGTCCCACATTGGTATGGTCATTGATGCGGAACTTGGCTACAAAAACGCTTTTATTTTGGCTGAAGCTGTTCAACAAACGGGTTTAGAAATGATGATCAGCATGGAAGGAACGGATCGAACCGCTCTAATTTTAGAAATCCATCAGCGTCTATGTGAGCAATTCAATAACGTTGGCATCACACTGCAAGCTTACTTACATCGAACCTCGAATGATTTAGCTAACGCCTTGCAGCGCCCAGGCAAAATTAGGTTGGTCAAGGGAGCCTTTGAAGCGCCATCAAATCTTGCGCGATCGAGAGGTGCTGAACTTGACACCGCCTACCGTCAGCTAATAGAAACGCTGCTAAAAAGTGGGCATTCTTGCTCGATCGCAACCCACGACCAATCTTTGCTAAATGATGCACACAAATTGATTCAGGAGCAAAATATCGTCTCTGCAAAAATCGAATTTGAAATGCTACAAGGGGTGACACCAGAGCGTCTGAAAACGATGAGTGAGTTGGGATATCGTACCCGCGTCTACCTTCCCTACGGTCAAGAATGGCATCTATATTTGTGCAATCGTCTGGCTGAATATCCACCCAATCTCTATCAAGCGATCGTTGATATTACAAAGCACAGCTACAGGTAACGATCGCTAGATCAAAGCCCTTTGTTGAACCTAAAGCGTTTCTAAGTCAATTCCTAACTCGCGCAGTTTCTCGGCAAGTCGTTCTTTCTGAAGGCGTTCGTTCTCGATTTGGGACTGTGCTGCTTCTAGTTGCTGTTGTGTTGCTTCTAGTTGCTGTTGTGTTGCTTCTAGTTGCTGTTGCGCGGCTTCTGCCCATTCTTCGGGCGTGGGAAGGAGCTGCCCTTGACGGCTAAAGAGTCGAAGCTGAAGCTGATGGATGCCCAGATAAAGTTCAAGCTGTTGGCTCCAGAGCCAGCCTTGAGAATCGGGCTGTAGCGCTTGATATTCGCCAGCCATCAGCCGAAATCCCTGAAATTCCAGCGTATTAGGGTCAAACCAAAAGTATTCAGGCGTGCGGAAGGTGTCTTGATAAATTTGCTTTTTGAGACCGCGATCGACCTTCGCCGTACTGTCTGACAGCAACTCGATAATCACGTTGGGATATTTGCCGTCTTCTTCCCAGACAACCCAACTTTTGCGGGTTTTCCGCTCAGTGCCCAACACGACGAAGACATCCGGGCCGCGAAAAAATTCAGACTTGAGTTGGCGAGGGCTGTAGTAGATGGTCAGATTGCCAAAGACGTAGAAATCCTGGCGATCGTCCCACCACAGTTCCAAACATCGAATCAGAAGCAGCAGTTGCCGCAGGTGGAGTTCGCTTTCCAATGGGGGTTCGTCGCTGTAAATGTCACCAGGCGGAAAAACGATGTCTTGAGATAGGGACATCACTTCAACTCGTAAAGGTACTTTTAGTTTAGGGCTTGACTCACAAAAAGGGGCTACTGATGCTGACCAGAGTTTCTTTGCTTCGATGCTGTCCCGCCCTGCACTGGAAGTACGGGCTAACTGAGGAAAGTCCACTGAAGGGACTCCGGAGCCATTTCAGCGTCTTGAGTCCGTTTCAACGGAGTTCGCACGGGTAGCCCGGATTTCAATCCAGGGCGGGTGAATGCCATGAACAACACCTGTTCAAACATCCTCTTAACCAGATTGAGACTCGCTCAAGAGGCGGGGGTTAGTATCTTTTCAGTCGTCACTTCGGGATTGGCTTCGGGGGTGTCTTTCTCAGATGGAGGTACGACTTGCCAGAATTTGAGCAAATAGGTTGACCAGTCCGCCAAGATCGCTTTGGCTTTGGGGCTGCCTGTACGATCGCGATGCGCTTCGATCAATTCCTTCAACTGCTGCTCACCTGCTGGAGAAATCACCCGCTGGACTTTGACAATCTCTGGGTTGACCTTTGCTTGAAAGCTGCCGTCTTCGTCCAAAAAGTACGCTAAACCGCCTGTCATGCCTGCGCCCACGTTGCGACCGTTGCGACCGAGAACGACGATCGTTCCCCCGGTCATGTATTCGCAGCAGTGATCGCCGACTCCTTCAACCACGGCTTGAGCTTTCGAGTTGCGGACTGCAAACCGTTCTCCCGCTTGACCATTGGCGAATAGACTGCCGCCTGTGGCTCCATACAAGCAGGTGTTGCCGATGATCACATTCAACGACGGATCGTAGGCTGCGTCAGCGGTAGGCTTGATGATCAGTTCGCCGCCGTGTAAACCTTTGCCGACATAATCATTGGCTTCACCTTCTAAAATCAGCGTCATCCCAGGCAGATTGAATGCACCAAAACTCTGACCGACACTGCCCTGGAAGATGAGCGAAATTTGACCACCAAAGCCCGTGTTGCCATACTGTTTGGCGATCGTGCCTGCAATCCGACTGCCGACGGTGCGATCGGTATTCACCACTCGAACGGTTTTTGTCACACTGCCCTGATCCCAGATCGCGGTCTGAATGCCAGCATCCCTGAGCAATTCATCATCCAGAACTGGGCCGTTGCTATGGACAGATTCATGAGTCAGCCAGGTGCGATCGTGACGAGTATCCGGTAGCTGAGTCAAACAGCTTAAATTCAGACTCGTGGTTTTAGTCAGGCTAACTTCACGAGGTTTCAGCAAATCCGCTCGACCAATGATCTCATTCAAAGAGCGGTAGCCCAGACGTGCCAGGAGCGATCGCACTTCTTCCGCGACAAAGTAGAAGAAATTGACCACATGCTCAGGCGTTCCCGGAAAGCGTTTCCGCAGTTCTTCTTTTTGGCTGGCCACGCCGACCGGACAGTTGTTAGTGTGGCAGATCCGCGCCATAATGCAGCCTTCAGCGATCATCGCGATCGACCCAAAGCCATATTCTTCACCGCCCATCAGCGCTGCCATGACGACATCCCAGCCTGTTTTGATGCCACCGTCTACTCGCAGGGTGACGCGATCGCGCAGTTGGTTTTGCATGAGAACGCGGTGAACTTCGGTCAAGCCTAATTCCCACGGACTTCCCGCATGTTTGATCGAGCTTAAGGGAGAGGCACCCGTTCCGCCATCGTGACCAGAGATTTGAATGATGTCAGCGTTGGCTTTGGCGACCCCAGCGGCGATCGTGCCGATTCCTACTTCGGCGACCAGTTTGACGGACACCTGAGCCAATGGGTTGATTTGGTGCAGGTCAAAGATTAGTTGGGACAAATCCTCGATCGAGTAAATGTCGTGGTGAGGCGGCGGAGAAATTAGAGTGACACCGGGCTTCGATCGGCGCAGCATCGCAATATAAGGGCTGACTTTGGGGCCAGGAAGCTGTCCACCTTCGCCCGGTTTTGCGCCCTGAGCCATCTTGATTTCGATCTGCTTGGCGCTCATCAAATATTCAGGAGTCACGCCAAATCGACCAGATGCTACCTGTTTAATTGACGAATTAGCGGTGTCACCATTTTGCAAGCCTTTTAGATGAGGCAACAGCGGAGACAATCCTTCGGTGACATCATTGAGAACGTTAAAGCGAACCGGATCTTCGCCGCCCTCACCCGAATTCGATTTGCCACCGATGCGATTCATGGCGATCGCCAACACTTCATGCGCCTCGCGAGACAACGCACCCAGCGACATCCCACCTGTACAAAACCGTTTGACAATTTCGGCCGCAGATTCGACTTCTGAAATGGGCAGAGAAGGACGATCGCTCTTAAAATCCAATAAGTCGCGCAGCGCTGTCAATGGTCGGTTCTGTAAATGCTTTTGATACAGGTCGTAATGGTCGAAACTCTTGGTGGCGACGGCTTTGTGCAAATGTTTCGCCAGTTCGGGACTGTTCATGTGATACTCGCCACCGGGACGATATTGCACAAATCCGAAGTTTTCTAGCTTCTTGGCATTCAGTTCAGGAAAAGCGCGACAGTGGAAAGACAGCACTTCTTGAGCCAGATCCGTCACGCTCAGACCGCCCAACCGAGAAGCCGTTCCGGTAAATCCCAGGTTGAGCAAATCGGAACCAATGCCGATCGCTTCAAAAATTTGCGCCCCGTGGTAGCTCGACAGCAGCGAAATTCCCATTTTAGAAAGAATCTTCAGCAGACCGTCTTCGATCGCTTTTCTAAAGTTTGCTTGCACTGCTGACAGACTGGCCGCTTTGATTTTGCCTCGTTCCATCAAGGCTTTGGTACGCGAATCAGACCACCACTGACGCACCGTTTCGAGCGCCAAATAAGGACAAACCGCACTCGCACCGTAGCCAATTAGACAAGCAAAATGGTGAGTACTCCAGGCCTGAGCGGTGTCCGAAACGATCGACGCTTTCATTCGCAAGCCCTGACGAATCAGGTGATGGTGAACGGCTCCCACAGCCAGCATCGGCGGAATGTAGCTGTAATCTGTGTTGAGATGGGTGAATTGGCCAGAGGGCGTGAGACGATCGCTCAACACCAAAATTTTCTGACCTGACCGAACAGCCTCCGTTGCTTTCTGACAAAGTTCCGTCACAGCACGTCTCAAACCTTCAGGGCCATTGGCGATCGCAAACAGCGTTGATAAATTGGCCGTTTCTAGACCAGACTGCCGCACCTGCTCCAGGTCGCTGTCATCCAAAATGGGCGACTCCAGCATCAACAGATTGGCATATTCGGGTTTGGCTTCTAGCAGGTTGCCGCGTTCTCCAAGCTGCATCGTCAGAGACATTACGAGCTTTTCGCGCAGGGGGTCGATCGGCGGATTGGTCACCTGAGCAAAGCGCTGTTTGAAGTAGTCGTAGAGCAAGTGAGATTTCGTAGACAGTACGGCCAGCGGAATGTCATCGCCCATACAAAAGGTCGGTTCTTTGCCTTGAGCCGCCATTTCTTGGATGATCATTTCCACATCTTCAGACGTGTAGCCAAAGGCGGTTTGATGACCCAGCAGGGTTCGACCATCCATCAGCGTCGTTTCGGTTGGCGGTTGAGGGGGAATGTTGCGGCGCTGCTTTAACCAGTCGCCATAGGGATTTTCGGACGCGACTCGCTGCTTGAGTTCCCAGTTTTTGAGAACTTCATGAGAATCGAGATCAAAGGCAATCATCTGTCCCGGCCCTAGTCGGCCTTTCTCAATCACGTCTGACTCTGGAATGTCCACTACGCCAGCTTCGGAAGCGACCACAATATATTGATCGGTCAGACAATAGCGAGCCGGACGCAGACCATTGCGATCGAGTGTCGCCCCCACCCGTTTTCCATCGCTGAACACCAACAGCGCTGGCCCGTCCCAGGGTTCTTGAATGCCGCTGTAATATTCGTAAAAATTGGTAATTTCAGGATGATCCGTCAGGTCGGGCTGATTTTTGTAAGCTTCTGGCACCAGAATCATCAAGGCTTCCATCGGACTGCGCCCCGATCGCACCAGCAGTTCCAGCACATTATCCAAGTTAGACGAATCGCTGTTTTCAGGATTGACAGTCGGCTTGAGCAACTCGACACGATCGCCCCAGTGAGCATGAGCAATATCCGCCTGCCGCGCTACCATCCAGTTCACATTGCCCAACAGCGTATTGATTTCGCCATTGTGACCGACCAATCGCATCGGCTGTGCCAGGTGCCACTTCGGCATTGTGTTGGTGCTAAAGCGACGGTGATAAACCGCAAAAGCGCTCTTGTAAGCAGGATTCTGCAAATCTTCATAAAAGGTGCCCAACACGGACGATCGCACCATGCCTTTATAAACGATCGTTCGGCTTGAAAATGAGCAAAAATAGCACTCTGACACGCCAGCTTTGTTCGTCGAAGTGGGATTGAGAATGCCATGAATCCGTTTGCGAACCAGATAAAGCTGCCGTTCTAGTGCGTCTCCTTGAAGCTCAGACTGCACGACCAGTTGCTCAATTTGCGGTTGATTTTCTCTCGCCTGAATGCCCAGCAGATTTGACTTGACGGGCACCACACGCCAGCCCAAAAGCGTCAATCCTTCTTCGGTCAAAACCTTTTCGATCTTCTGTTTCGCCGCCGCCACATCTTCTGACTTTTGGGGCAAAAAGACCATGCCGACACCCACTTGAGCCGTTTTCAAAGCTGAAATTCCCTGAGAAGCTGCCCACTGCTGCAAAAGCTCCCACGGAATCGCCGTCATCACCCCCGCACCATCCCCAGAATCTTGATCGGCGCTACATCCTCCCCGATGTTCAAGACAGGCAAGGGCGGACAACGCTTTGGCAACCAGATCGCTGCTGGCGCTTCCCTGACGATCGGCAATAAAGCCCACCCCACAGGCATCCCGTTCTTCGACTAACCACCGTTGCCCTGCATACCCTGCATCCGATTCTTGACTGTTCTCTAAATTTGCACTTGCGTTGATCATGGGATGGTTCATTTCGTTCATTTCAATGAGAGTTTTGTTTCTTCTAGGAAGAAATCGAAGGTTGGGATGCTCTGAGCGATCGCGGCGTTCACTGCCAAAATCAAAGCGCTAAAAGCCTGAGTAGATAAAATATGAATGACATAGATCACACAATCAGTTAAAAAACTGTGCTAGTCAAGTTCACTGACAAACAGAAGCAGAACGTCTATTGCGCTCACTGACAAAGCTGCCTCTAGCTTCAACGTTGACCCGTTCAGCAGGTTTGCAGACCTAAACGTTCGACGCTTTTACGAGCTTGCTTGAATCGTGACTAAGCAAATAGTGATCGATGCGGAAATTGCCTGACCTGAAAAAAGGATAAAGTAAAAATATTATAAAAGATCCTTTCTGCTGGCAATCCCTGTGGTAAAAAGCGATCGTAAAAAATTTGAGTTCTTCGAGGAGCAACTTACGAAGGCAAATCGTCCTAAAAGATGAAGAACGACCGGATGGGGAGACTCACTATGCTACTTCATATGTACTTCATATCATGGGTGGCTTAAGGAAGGGCCAGTCTCAAAGTCAGTGTTTCTTGATAACTCAGGATGCTGACCTGATGGTGCTTTCTCAGTTTGGACACTTTCTTCACAAAAAACTTCACAAAAATAAATATCTCAGTTCAGAATCAGCCGAGTCGAGTAAAATGCGCCTCAGTCATCACTTTTAAAAATCGTCACTTTTTAGAACGCGCAGAACGGTAAGGAAGCCTGTGGTTAGGACTAAAACTTGTTGTCATTGTCAAGATCATCGTCAAAATGAGATGCGCTCTCTTGGAGTTACCCGCAAGGGGTCGTTTCAGCGTACAAGACTCTTTCACTCAGTATCGGTAGTCTGGCTAACGATCGCGCTTTTCCTCATCGCTCAAAAGCCCGGAACTGCTGACTCTTCGAGCAAACCGCTCAATTTTATGCCTCTAGGACAGCACCCGCAGCCATCCGCTCCCCAACCGCTCAACTTTCAGCCGCCACCTCCCAAAAAGCTGGCACAGATTCCTCAACAGGGCACTCAAATCTCGCTCAACGGCCGCACCTTCAATGTTCCTTGGATTCAATGGCAGACAGGCGGGACAACTCGAATTGGGTTAAGCGATGCAACGTTGAATCAGCTATTTGGAGCGAATTTGTTGAGTACGTCGGATGTCTTGAGACAGCCGATCGAGTGGTTTCCCACGGCTCAAGGGTCAATCCTTTCGACTCGCCTGATCGCGCCGCTTCGCTACCTGGATATCACTACTCTAGCGCAGCAGTATGGGTGGCAAATCCAGGCATCGGGTCAGAGTTTACGCATCAATACGCCCGTTGCCAAGTTGGTCGGAATTCGTCAGGGACAGCAGCCGTTTGGCGATCGTATTGTGATTGATCTCGATCGTCCCGTTCCCTGGCAGGTCGATCAGCAAAGTCAAGAATTTATCCTGACCTTGGATGCCCAAACTGATCCCGCGTTCGTTCAAGCGTTCAAGCCCAAGGTGACAACTCAGGTCAAGTCGCTCAAAGTGGAGGCGGGGTCAAATCAAACAACGATTCGCTTAGGGATTCCGATTACGCAGCGATCGCAGATTTCAACTTTGTCGAATCCAAGTCGTATTGTGATTGACCTGCGATCGGACTACTTGCCCAACCTAAATATTCTCTGGTCAAGCGGACTGCGCTGGCGACAGCAAACCTTAACCGTGGGATCGTCGCGATTCCCTGTCATCTGGCTTGAAGTCAATCCACGTCAGCCAGGCATGAAAATCCGCCCCATTCTCCCCAATCCAACTGTTGTAGGAACTGCGCCCCTAATCCAGACGGCTCGACAGTCTCAAGCGAGCGCTGCCATTAATGGAGGCTTCTTTAATCGTAATAACCAGCTACCGCTTGGTGCAATTCGTCTTGATGGGCAGTGGCTATCTGGGCCGATTCTCAATCGTGGCGTTTTTGCCTGGAATGAAACGGGTGAAACAAGGTTCGATCGCCTGACGCTGCAAGAAACGATCGTCGCTTCCAATCAGCGCATCCCCCTCGCCACGCTCAATAGCGCTTATCCTCAAGCTGGAATTTCTCGCTATACAGCGGTTTGGGGTGCCAGCTACACGACGCTGGGTGACAACGAAATCTTGATCACGGTTCAAAACAATCAGGTCACGAATCAACAGCCTGGAGGCAAGGCAGGGAGTGCTTTTGCAATTCCGACGAATGGCTATCTGCTGGTGGCTCGATCGAGTGCAAATGCGGCGGCTTTGTTAACGATCGGCACGTCGCTCCAGCTAGAGAATATCTCCCTCCCTTCTGACCTCAGTTCCTACCAAAACATTGTGGGAGCGGGGCCGTTGCTGATTCAAAATCGTCAAATTGTATTGGATGGCAGACTTGAGAAATTTAGTGAGGCGTTCATTCAAGAAACTGCTGCCCGAAGCGCGATCGGACAGACTTCAGACGGCACCCTGCTCATCGTTTCGGTTCACAATCGAGTCGGCGGCAGAGGCGCAACCTTAAGTGAAACTGCTCAGATGATGTCTCAATTAGGAGCCGTAAATGCACTGAATCTGGATGGAGGAAGTTCGACCACGCTTTACTTAGGAGGTCAAATCCTCGATCGTCCCCCTCGCTCATCAGCCCGTGTCCATAACGCTATCGGCGTTTTTCTTCCTGCAACTCCCTAGAAAAACTCCGTGAAGAATTTGTAAACTTCTTCTAAATGGTTCGATTCGCGGTGGTATCCCTTAAAAGCGTTTGTTAGTCTGATTGGTTGGCAAAGGTTCTGGATTTCTAACGACAGTTAAACAAACTAAATTCAGTGTAAAGGAGAGGAACGGTGGCTCAACCTCAAGAGATTATGCAGACTCCCACGCTCACATTATCGACATCGACAACTCCTCTCAAAGGAGCCGCAGCCACAGAACTTCGTCCTTGGGGTTCTTTTACGATCCTGGAAGAAGGACGCGGCTACAAAATCAAGCGCATTGAGGTCAAGCCAGGTCATCGCCTGAGCCTGCAAATGCATCATCACCGCAGCGAACATTGGATCGTTGTTTCAGGAACGGCAAGAGTCACCTGTGGCGAAGCAGACTTGACCCTCAGCAGCAATCAATCAACCTATGTTCCTCAATGCACCGCGCATCGTCTAGAAAATCCTGGGGTGATTCCCCTGATTCTCATCGAAGTCCAAAACGGCGAATACTTGGGCGAAGATGATATTGTGCGTTTTCAAGACGACTACTCTCGCGCTCAGTAGAGGTCTCAAAGCAATCTTCAAGATATTAATTTCAAGACATTAATTCCAAGACGATAAATAAAACGGGGCTATCAGAACGGGTCGCCTCGTTTATTTTTTGTCGAAAAGTCTTCTCCGTCACGGTACGATCGCCCCTACAGTTTCGTTAGCGATTCGTATGATTCATCTCAGTCAATCCGCCGCCGATGAGGTGATGCGACTTAAGTCACGTCAAAAAAGTCCGCAGGTTTACTTTCGAGTGGGTGTGGCGGCGATCGGATGCTCTGGTTTGTCCTACATCACAAAATTTGAGGAAGTCGCGCAGGTCGATGACCAGATTCATGATTGTCAAGGAATTCGAGTGGCGATCAACCCACAGAGCCTTCCCTATGTCAATGGTTTAACGCTAGACTATTCAGAGGATCTAATGGGAGGAAGTTTCCGCTTTCATAATCCCAATGCGTCCCAACACTGCGGCTGCGGAACGTCTTTCTCTGTTGTAGAACGGTGAGATCTCCTGAACTGTAGACCGATCATCTGTGGTCATTCATAAAATGTGTTTGACAGTGACGCAGACAGATTGGTATGCTCAATATTTGTTGAAAGTTGGAACAGTCAAAGCTGCCTACGCCAAAAAATGCCCACAATCCAGCAACTCATTCGTACTGAGCGCAACAGAGCGCAAAAGAAAACTAAATCTCCGGCGCTCAAGAGTTGCCCTCAGCGTCGTGGTGTCTGTACGCGGGTCTACACGACGACCCCCAAAAAGCCTAACTCCGCCTTGCGTAAAGTGGCGCGGGTTCGCTTGACCTCTGGTTTTGAAGTCACAGCTTACATTCCCGGTATTGGTCACAACCTCCAAGAACACTCTGTTGTGATGATTCGTGGCGGACGGGTGAAAGATTTACCCGGTGTTCGCTACCATATTATCCGTGGCACCCTCGACACCGCAGGCGTTAAAGACCGCAAGCAAGGTCGTTCCAAATACGGTGCCAAACGTCCCAAGGCAGCCGCAGGTAAGTAGCCTGAGAACCTCATTTTTTGAGCCTCTCGCTGCCTCCTCCAGTTAGCCAAACCTGCTGGTTGAAATAGTTGAAAGCAGCTTTGAAGGAAGATGAATCTTTCTCAGAGCCGTTTGTGCGCTGTAGTTCCTGCCGTATGTTCAGCTCAAAAAGTTGAATTTTCACAAGCAATCCTGATTTCTTTCTAAAAGGCTTACTATGTCTCGTCGCGTTGTCATTAAAAAGCGTCCCGTTCCGCCAGATCCGGTTTACAACTCTCGTCTCGTCAGCATGACGATGCGAAGAATTATGAAGAGTGGCAAAAAGTCATTGGCTTCCCGCATCATCTACGATGCCTTTGAAACCATCAAAGAGCGGACAGGCACAGAACCTCTCGAAGTGTTTGAACGGGCTGTTCGCAACGCAACGCCTCTGGTGGAAGTCAAAGCCCGTCGAGTCGGGGGTGCTACCTACCAGGTGCCGATGGAAGTCCGCCCCGATCGCGGTATTGCTCTTGCCCTACGCTGGTTGATTCAGTTTTCTCGTCAACGCCCCGGTCGCACAATGGCAGCCAGACTAGCGAGTGAACTGATGGATGCTGCTAACGAAACTGGCAACGCGATCCGCAAACGGGAAGAAACCCACCGGATGGCCGAAGCCAACAAAGCTTTCGCCCACTATCGTTACTAGAAAGTTAAAATACTTAATAGAAGCAGTAGTGTATTTTATCGACTCATGCGGCAGAGACTAAGGAGGTAGCTGTGGCTCGTACAACCCCGCTCGAACGAGTACGCAATATCGGAATTGCAGCCCACATTGATGCGGGCAAAACAACGACGACTGAGCGGATTTTGTTTTACTCAGGGGTCGTTCACAAAATTGGTGAAGTCCATGAAGGGACTGCCACTACGGACTGGATGGAGCAAGAGCGTGAGCGTGGAATTACCATCACGGCAGCCGCCATCAGTACCAGTTGGAAAGATCACCAGATCAACATCATTGATACCCCTGGGCACGTTGACTTCACGATCGAAGTCGAGCGCTCTATGCGAGTACTAGATGGAGTAATTGCGGTGTTCTGCTCGGTGGGTGGTGTGCAGCCTCAGTCTGAAACCGTGTGGAAGCAAGCCAATCGTTACAACGTTCCCCGCATTGTGTTCGTGAACAAAATGGATCGGACAGGTGCAAACTTCTACAAGGTCTACGAACAGGTGCGCGATCGCCTTCGGGCCAATGCAGTGCCAATTCAAATCCCCATTGGTGCAGAAGACAAGTTGAGAGGCATTGTGGATCTGGTGCGGATGCGCGCTTACATCTACAACAACGACTTGGGAACCGATATTGAGGAAACTGATATTCCTGACGATGTTCTAGAACTGGCACAGGAGTACCGTACCAAACTGATCGAATCTGTTGCTGAGACCAGCGATGCTTTGATGGAGAAATACTTCGCAGGTGAAGATCTGACCGAAGCTGAAATCAAAGCAGCACTGCGAAAAGGGACAATTCAAGGCGTAAACGGCGAATTTTTGGTGCCGATGCTCTGTGGGTCTGCCTTCAAGAACAAAGGCGTTCAACTAATGCTGGATGCAGTGCTGGATTATCTGCCTGCTCCGATCGATGTTCCTCCGATTCAAGGTCTGCTTGCTGATGGCACAACCGTTGAGCGCAAAGCAGATGACAGCGCGCCCATGTCGGCTTTGGCATTCAAGGTGATGGCGGACAAGTTTGTGGGTCGCTTGACCTTTGTTCGCGTCTATTCTGGCGTTTTGAAGAAGGGTAGCTACGTCATGAACTCTTCTAAAGGCAAAAAAGAGCGCGTGTCTCGGTTGATTATTTTGAAAGCCGACGATCGCACTGATGTAGACGAACTTCGGGCTGGAGATCTGGGGGCGATTCCAGGACTTTCGGATACTCTGACTGGAGATACCCTCTGTGACGAAAACGCACAGGTGATTCTGGAGTCGCTGTTTATCCCCGAACCCGTCATCTCGGTCGCGGTTGAACCCAAAACCAAGCAGGACATGGAAAAGCTTTCTAAAGCGCTCAAAGCTTTGTCTGAAGAAGATCCAACCTTCCGGGTTAACATTGACCAGGAAACTAATCAGACGATCATCGCTGGGATGGGTGAGCTTCACCTCGAGATTCTGGTTGATCGGATGCTCCGCGAATTCAAAGTGGAGGCAAACGTGGGTGCGCCGCAAGTGGCTTATCGCGAAACCATCCGCAAGGCCGTGAAATCTGAAGGAAAGTTCATTCGCCAAAGTGGTGGTAAAGGTCAGTATGGTCACGTTGTGATCACTGTCGAACCGGGTGAACCGGGCACTGGCTTTGAATTCATTTCCAAAATCGTGGGTGGCACCGTTCCTAAAGAGTACGTCGGCCCAGCCGAGCAGGGCATGAAGGAAGCCTGTGAATCTGGTATTCTCGCTGGATATCCGCTCATCGATGTGAAGGCCACATTAATTGATGGGTCTTACCACGAAGTTGACTCCAATGAAATGGCATTTAAGATCGCAGGCTCAATGGCGATCAAGGATGGAGTCATGAAAGCTTCACCTGTCCTTCTAGAACCTGTCATGAAGGTCGAAGTTGAAGCTCCTGAAGATTTCCTGGGCACCGTTATGGGCAACCTGATTTCTCGCCGAGGTCAGATTGAAGCTCAGGGCGTTGAACGGGGAATTGCCAAGGTCTCAACCAAAGTTCCATTGGCGGAGATGTTTGGCTATGCCACCGACATCCGGTCTATGACGCAAGGACGAGGTACGTTTACAATGGAGTTTAGCCATTACGAAGAAGTGCCTCGTAACGTAGCTGAAGCCATCATCGCAAAGAACAAAGGGAACGCATAATTCAGTCAAGAGGAACAATAATACATGGCACGCGCAAAGTTTGAACGGACAAAGCCCCACGTTAATATCGGTACGATTGGTCACGTTGACCACGGTAAAACGACCTTGACTGCCGCAATTACAATGACATTGGCTGCATTGGGTCAGGCGACAGGTAAGAAGTATGCTGATATCGACGCGGCACCTGAAGAAAAGGCGAGAGGAATTACGATTAACACTGCTCACGTCGAGTATGAGACAGCCGAGCGTCACTATGCTCACGTAGACTGTCCAGGTCACGCTGATTATGTGAAAAATATGATCACAGGCGCGGCTCAGATGGATGGTGCAATCTTAGTTGTATCGGCGGCAGATGGCCCAATGCCCCAAACTCGTGAGCACATTCTGTTAGCGAGACAGGTTGGCGTTCCTCGTCTAGTAGTTTTTCTGAACAAGAAAGACATGGTGGATGACGAAGAGCTGCTAGAACTTGTGGAACTGGAAGTTCGTGAGCTTCTTAGCTCCTATGACTTTCCTGGTGACGAAATTCCTATCACTGCTGGCTCTGCCTTGCAAGCTCTAGAAACGATGACTGCCAATCCCAAAGCGGGTCGTGGCACTAATGAGTGGGTTGACGCTATCTACACCTTGATGGATACAGTTGACGAATACATCCCAACTCCTGAGCGCGAAGTCGATAAGCCCTTTTTGATGGCGGTTGAGGACGTTTTCTCGATTACGGGTCGGGGAACTGTCGCAACAGGAAGAATTGAGCGAGGTACAGTCAAGGTTCAAGATGATGTAGAACTCGTTGGCATCAGAAACACCCAGAAAACTACCGTTACTGGGATTGAGATGTTTAAGAAGAGTCTCGATCAGGGCATGGCAGGAGACAACGCGGGAATTTTACTCCGGGGTTTGAAGAAGGAAGACATTGAACGTGGAATGGTGCTTGCAAAGCCTGGTTCCATTACACCTCACACCACCTTTGAATCTGAGGTTTACATTCTGAAGAAAGAAGAAGGCGGTCGTCACACTCCTTTCTTTCCTGGATATCGTCCTCAATTCTATGTGCGAACCACTGACGTAACTGGAACTATTAGTAACTTTACGACCGATGAGGGTGGTGAAGCTGAAATGGTCATGCCAGGCGATCGGATCAAAATGACCGTTGAACTGATCAACCCGATCGCGATTGAACAAGGAATGCGCTTTGCAATTCGTGAAGGTGGTCGGACTGTGGGCGCAGGCGTAGTTGCCAAGATCCTCAAATAGCTTCTACAAAGGTTAATCAGCTATCAGTGGTCAGCAATTGAGTTTGGCTGCTGATAGCTTTAGACTGTTTACACTGGGCACTTGTTCAGACCCGTCCAATATCGTTTATTCAGAACCTAGACAATCCAATGGCAACGATTCAGCAGCAAAAAATTCGGATTCGTTTGAAAGCTTTCGACCGTCGGCTTCTCGACACCTCTTGCGAGAAGATTGTGGACACAGCAAATCGCACTAACGCTACAGCGATCGGCCCGATCCCTCTCCCGACTCGTCGCCGTATTTTCTGCGTATTGCGTTCTCCTCACGTTGATAAAGATGCTCGTGAGCATTTTGAAACTCGTACTCACCACCGCATTATCGACATCTACCAGCCTTCCTCGAAGACGATCGACGCTTTGATGAAGCTTGATCTCCCGGCTGGAGTGGATATCGAAGTGAAGCTTTGACCTCTGAAAAGTAGAAGCTGATGAAATGCAGGGGGCAAAATGTCTGTCGCCCTGTGTTTTGTGTTTGTGAATTTTGACAGAAACCCTGAGTCTGCTTCAATTCCTCAGTCTGAATGGGCTAGAGTAAATAAAGGAGCAGTCTTTTTATTTGGTAAGTAATGGCATCTTCGTCATCGATCGCGGTTCGAGAACTTCCGCTTTTTCCTCTACCTGAAGTCGTTTTGTTTCCGGGTAGACCGTTGCCCTTGCATATTTTTGAGTTTCGCTACCGGATCATGATGAATACGATTCTGGAGAGCGATCGTCGATTTGGTGTTTTGATGTGGGATCAGGTTCAGGGTAAACCTGCTGCGGTGGGGTGCTGTGCTGAGATTATCCAATTTCATCGCTTGCCGGACGATCGGATGAAGGTTTGGACGTTGGGACAACAGCGCTTTAGAGTGCTGGAATACACCCGCGAAAAGCCTTACCGAGTTGGTCTAGTTGAGTGGATTGAAGACCAGCCGACAGATCAGGATTTGCGACCATTGGCTAACAATGTCAGTCAGCTCCTTCAAGATGTGGTGCGATTGTCTGCCAAACTGACGAGTCAAGAAATTGAGCTTCCTGAGAGCATTCCTGACCTACCCACTGAGTTGTCTTACTGGATTGCTAGTAATCTCTATGGGGTGTCCGACGAGCAGCAGTCGCTTCTAGAAATGCAGGATACAGCCGCCCGATTGGAGCGTGAGTCAGAAATCTTGACCTCAACCCGTAACCATTTGGCAGCACGGACAGTTCTCAAAGATACGCTTGGCGATGTTTCTGAGTAAGCTTGGGCAGTGACTACTCCAGATTTTGTACGCGCTCACCGTCATTCAATTCACCACCATAGTGAGATTTTATCAAGCTCAAAGTGCGGCTGCTTCTACTGTTGCTCAATATTCTTGTCATCAGCTATTGAAGCATGGACAGACGAATGGGAGGGAGTCGGTCAAACTGCTCTATGTCCCAATTGCGGCATTGATTCAGTCCTTGGCTCAGAGTCTGGATATCCTATCACTGCTGAGTTTTTGAAGAAAATGAATTCACACTGGTTCTAAATTGTTTCTTTTTTGTCGGTGGTGATTGCCTAATCACTTTTAATGGTTTGAAGCGGTGACTTCTGAACAATTGATTTCTTCAAGATTTGGATGCCTCATCATCCACTTCGATAACAAATTACTGAACTTTAAGCAGTGCCGTTGGCTTATTCGATCGCCACAATGTCATAGCTGCCAAAGATTTTGAGCGTTTCGGTGTAATGGGTCAGTTCCTCTAGTGCAGATTGAATTGGGGATTCCCGTGCATCGGCTTGCAGGTCGAGGAAGAAGTGATACGTTCCGCGTGCGCGTCGGGTGGGACGGGATTCAATGCGAGTCAGGTTGATGTTGCGTTGGGCAAACACTTGTAAAGGCTTGACTAATACTCCGGGCTGATTGGCGCTCATCCCAAAGGCGATCGACGTGTGGGTGCCTCCAGGAGACGAATCGAGACTCAGCACTAAAAAACGAGTGCAATTATCTGGGTAATCGTTGATGGGACTTGCAAGAATTGGCAAGTTGTAAAGTTGAGCCGCCCGTTGAGAGGAGATGGCCGCGATCGTGCGATCCTCCCTCAAATGCTGGAGCGCCTCGGTGGTAGAATTTGCAGCAATTAATTGAGCTGTAGGCAAAAACTTATCAAGCCATTTCTGACATTGTGCCAAAGCTTGTGGATGGGAGTAGACGGCACGAATCTCTTCGAGACGGTCTGCATGAGACATCAGAGCATGGGAAATTGGCAGGACAAAGGCCCTTTGAATTTGCAGCTTGTCCAACTGCCAAAGATTGTCAAGCGTCATAGTGACACTGCCTTCAATCGAATTCTCTACAGGCACGACAGCATATTGAACTTTCTGGTCGGCGGCAGCTATCAGCGTTTGAGCAATGCTGGGATAAGGGCAAAGAACAGCATCTTGTCCATTCTGTGTTAACCACTGCACAGAAGCGAGGGCGGCGGTTTCTGCATAAGTGCCAGCCGGGCCTAAATGAGCGATCGAGATTGCCATCGCGGTTCACTTCTACTGAGTATTACTGAAATCTTGATCTAATTAAGCCCATACGATTCAGAATTCCTACGGGAGTTTGCAAAACATTATCTTTATAAAAAACCGAATTCTGCTGATCCGTCGGTGGGGATACGCAATCTATGAGAAGCTAGTTACAATTGGTTAAGTAAAATTCGCGATCGTAACCCTTCTTCCCCCCTACATGGATACACGGTTCGCCAACTCTCAATCTGTTGAAATCCTTGTCCCACAACAGCCGACACCGATTTCTCACTATCTTCGTCAGCCCCATCGAGTCGTCCAGGCTCTCGCCGCTTCTAGCCGCATTGAACAAGTAAATGAAGATTGCTTCCGGTTGTCGATGCGGCCGTTAAGTTTTATGACGTTGAGCATTCAGCCGATCGTTGATTTGCGCGTCTGGACGGATTCAGAAGGAACGGTAAACGTGCAGTCGATCGCCTGTGAAATTCGAGGAACTGAATACATTAATCAACGCTTCACCCTCAACCTGGTGGGACGACTCTACCCTACGCAAGAAAACAGCAAAACCTATTTGAAGGGGAAGGCAGATTTGGAAGTTTTAGTCGAACTGCCGCCGCCCTTCTCATTCATGCCGAAACCAATGCTAGAAACTGCTGGAAACGGACTGTTGATCAGCGTTTTGACTACCATTAAGCAGCGATTGCTAAGTCAGCTTCTGTCAGATTATCGAAACTGGGCATCAGTTCAGGCAGAATCAGGAAGCAATCCAGACGGAGTTCCGTTTCCGGTCAGCTAGTTTGCGAACAGATCTAACTGCTTCAAAGCTTTTTGAATTGGTGCATACGTACGGCGATGGCATCGGGTCACGCCAAGTTCTTTAATTGCTGCTAGATGAGCCTTTGTTCCGTAGCCCGCATTACGTTCCCAGCCATAGCCAGGATGACGTTTTGCCAGACGCTGCATAAATCGATCGCGCCTCACCTTGGCCACAATGGATGCACATGCGATCGCATAAGAGGTAGCATCGCCGTCAATAATCGCCGTATGTGCTCCCAGGTCAGCCTGCTTGATTGCTCGTCCATCAATCAAAGCGTGGTCATAGGGCTGAATTCGCTTGAGCGCTCGCTGCATCGCTAAATAAGAGGCTCTCAGAACATTAATCTGCTCAATCTCGGCAACTGTTGCAATGCCTACACCAACCGCGGTCGCCTGCTGCAAGATTTGGACAAAGAGTCGATCGCGTTGAGTCGCAGACAGCAGTTTTGAGTCGCGTACCCCGTCGATCAGGGGGCAGTAAGCCGGAAGTAGAACAGCGGCCGCCACGATCGGCCCACACAAGCTACCCAAGCCTGCCTCGTCTACGCCCGCAATTCGCAACTGGCCCTTTGCCCAAAAGGTAAGCTCTACCTCTAATCCAGGAGCTTTTGCCATAAAAATTAACTTTAGACCCTCGACCAATTCCAGATCATCCAGTCTAGAGTCTAAAGTCCGACTTTATTCGCCCGTTGCCGAATCCCCGTTGGTAGCTGACGATCGTCGTCGCCGTCGCCGAGTTACAGAAACTTCCTCCTCTGGCTCAGGCTGACTTTGCTCTTCAACTTCTGGCAGTGAAACTTCTGGCGCTGGGGAGGCAGCAGTTCTCAGGACAGGTTGAAACCGAGGTTCAGGAATGGTGGCTTCCTCACCAACCGGAGGTTCTTCACCTAACCTCTCCTCCTGATCAGAAGCTGCCTCAACGGGTATCGATTCCGTAACTACAGGTTCAGGAGGTGCTTGCCCAGGAAGGGTGACGATTACGGTCGCTGATTTGGGATTTTTTAGCTCGCGAGTCGAAAGCACCAGGGGCGAAATGCCCATCCAGGCATAAACTTCTTGCTCTTCGGGGGTCATTTCTACATAAACTGACTCTGGCGGCTCGGCAGCAGGTTTAACTGCCCCTCGTCTACCTGTACGAGTTCGACGATCGTCTAGCACACGCCCTTCTCTAGGTGCAGAAGTCTCCTCCGGCATTAACAACTGCTCCGGTGGCTCCACTACAGGCTCGTTTCTGTTGACCAGTGCAGGCAGGGGAGTGGGCGTTGGAACGTGGCGGACGGGTTCTTCCCAGGGAACTGTCTTCGCTCGAATGACTTCTCTGGATACTCCTTCTCTAGGCAGCCCTTCTCTAGGCAACCCTTCTCTGGGGGGTGCGCCTTCTCTGATTGGCTCTTCACCCACCCGGCGACGGCGACGACGATTGGTTGCTCGTCCCTGCTCTCTGTAGCTCGGATGGTTGATCAAGTCTAGATCCTGATCGCCATTCTCAGGCTCTGCGTCATCTCCGTCCCAAAATGCTTCTGTCACTGAGGGAATTTCTCGACGTGGCTCCGATCGCCGACTTTCTCGACTATCTCTCAGCGACACTGCAGAGCGCTCCAAGCTCTCCCCTTCTTCGTCAGACTCTCCAGGAAGATGGGCTAGATGTCCCAGACCGCCGCAGGTTGGACAGGTTTTGCCAAACAGTTCGTAGATGTTTTTACCCTGACGTTTGCGAGTTAGCTCGACCAGTCCTAGCTCAGACAGTTGAGAAATTTGAGGTTTGGCTTTATCGACGCGCAACGCCTTGTTGAAGTGTTCTAACACTTGCAGCTTGTCGCGGTGAGAATCCATGTCGATAAAGTCAACAATGATCACACCTGCAATATTTCGTAATCTGAGCTGACGAGCGATTTCAGTCGCTGCTTCACAGTTTGTCCACAAAACGGTTTCACGAGCTGTTGCTGATCGCGTAAACGAGCCAGAGTTCACATCGATCACGGTCAATGCTTCTGTTCTTTCGATGATAATGTAGCCGCCAGAAGGTAAATCCACTCTAGGCTTCAGAGCTTCTCTAATGGCTGCGTTGACGCGGAAAAAGTCGAGAATTGGAATACGATCGCGGTGATGATCGACCAGCACCCCTTGAGGAACTTTTCCGCCGCCCCAGCTAAACAACTGTTGTTTGACGCGCTTGAGTCCTGTATGAGAGTCAACGACAATCCGGTTTACGTCTGCGCTGTAGACATCCCGCAAAACTCTTTGAATAAAGTCATCATCTCGATTGAGCAGGGCCGGAGCGCGCGTGGAGGTAGCTTCTTGCTGAATCGATTCCCATTGCTTTTGCAAGGTTTCCAGATCTTCGATGATTGCCTCTTCGGGCATTCCTTCGGCCTCGGTGCGAATCACAATCCCCATGCCAGCAGGCTTGACGAGAATGGCTAAGGCTCTGAGGCGGTTGCGTTCGTTCTCGCTGCGAATTCGACGCGAAAGATTAACGCCTCGACCGTAGGGCATCAGCACCAGGTATCTTCCCGGCAAAGAAATGTTTCCAGTCAGGCGGGGGCCTTTGTTTCCGGTTGGCTCCTTCATCACCTGCACAAGAACTTTCTGCTGTGGCGCAAGGAGTTCTGTAATCGAACCAGCCGATCGCTTTAATCGGAGTGGCCCTAGATCCGTAACGTGAATGAATCCATTTCGTTCAGAATCGCCAATATTTACAAAAGCGGCATCAATACCGGGCAGGACATTCTCCACAATGCCCAGATAGATATCACTGACTTGATGACTGCCTGTGGCAACGATGATTTCTTGAATCTGATCTTCTGAAAAAACGGCAGCAATTCGATGCTGTTCTGCGATAACAATCTGCTTTGTCATTCAATTTCCTCAAAATTGGGGGGCGAGGAGGGCATCGAAGTTCTTGCGCCTCTCGCTTTTTCCTTAAATAATGTCTGTGAGCTAAACCCTTAAAATCATGTAGAACCGGGGATTCCAGCCCTTGAGGTCATCAATGCCCAACTACCCTCAAGTGGGCGGCCTCAGCGACGGACAAGTCAATACACAAGCTGCGATCGATAAGGCAATGTTGCATATCCTCGAAGGATAAGTCACTGCATCTCATGAACGATGAGCGGAAAGTCTAGCAAGAGTAAGCTGCGTCTGGCATCTAATGCAATTCACCCGACGGCAACCACGGGGAACTCTAGTCCACAACTGCCTCTAATGGAAAGCATTATAGCGTGAGGATCTGCGCCTCAGCGAAAATTTCGAGAAATCACCGAGATTTAGCTGAAATTTAGCGAGAATCGTACCTCGACTTCTCCGTCAAATTACTTATCTCTGACCAAATTAAATATTCTCAGTCTCAGCTAGAAGCAGTTGATTACGGTGAATCTGTAAAAGGCAGAGTTCTTGCTGGGCAATCTGTTCGAGCATATAGACCAGGTGATCCGGACGAAGCATAGTGCCATCATTGCGACAGCTACCGACATAGCGCAGTGTTGTTTGGCGATCGCTTCGAGTTACCCGCGAGGGGTCGTTCTCTACCAGTTCCAACTCAAAGAGCCGATCTCGCAGGTTGATCAGGTGTACTTTTCCAGATTTTGTCGTCTGCTCAAGCCAAATTTCTTCGGCTGCTTGAATGGCTTGAATCCAGGTTTGCCACTGGTCTGTCGAGATTTGGGGACGATCGCCCCCAGCTTGATCAGCGACATCCACTGTAATCAGATATTCTGCCTTTTCGAGAATCTGGGCGGAGGCGGGGGCTTTCATGCTGACTGCTTCGACGCGATAGATCGGCATGTCTGCTGGCAATTGAGCCGCTAATTTTGCCTGAAAGAGGGCTGGCTCGATCGCTTCCGTCAATTCAAAATCCACAATTTCGCCCGAACTAGTCGTTCCCAGGGGCAGCGCGTTGGCGGGAATAATCCGCGGGTTGGGGTGAAAGCCGCCTGTAAAAGTAATCGGAATCGAGGCTCGACGAATCGCTCGATCAAATAGCCGCATTAAGTCTAAATGGCTAACCAATGCCATCTCGCCAGTTTTTCCTAGCCAGACTCGAAGACGCTGCGATCGACGCTGATCGGGTTCAAACTGCCCCACAAACTCAGGAATGGGTAATGGCGCAACAACGATGTTATGCCCAAAATCCACACCGCACACGCCACAGTGAGAACAGCCTTCAAAGGAGCAGTCTGGTACAGTTGCCGCTTCTAACGCCCGTTGCAAATCCTCTTTGAGCCACTGTTTATGAATGCCCGTATCGATGAAGTCCCAGGGGAGCGGGGAATCGAGGGATGAGGGAGAACTTCGATGATCTGTTCCCCTTTGGGGGTAATCCGCTGCGCGAGGAGAGATGACTTCCGCTTCGAGGGCTGATTCAGAGTTCTCAAAGAGGTTCCATTCGCCGTTTTCGACTTGGCGGTACTTCCAGGTGAGATGAGATTCGTCGATCGCTTGTGTCCATGCGTTAAAGGCTTTGTCCAGGCTTTCCCACCAGGCATCCATCCCGGCTCCCAGTTCCCAGGCTCGGCGGACGACGCTAGAAAGACGACGATCGCCTCGTCCTACAAAGTCTTCCATTGCAGAGATGCGGACATCGGTGAAGTTAACCTTTAAGCCGCGCAGAGAACGGAAGGCCTCTCTTAAAAGACTCTGCTTGCGTTTGAATTCAGCGGTCGAGACAGAGTGCCACTGAAACGGCGTGTGAGGTTTGGGCGTAAAATTTGAGATGGTGATGTTAAAGTCCAGCCGCTTTCTGCCTCTCTGACTACATTCTCGCCTCAGCCAGTGAATGGTCTCTGCAATCCCCAACACATCCACGTCGGTCTCACCTGGCAGGCCAATCATAAAGTAGAGCTTGATCTTGTCCCAGCCTTGATCAAATGCTGTTTTTACGCCTCTAAGTAATTCTTCATTGGTCAAGCCCTTGTTGATGATGTCGCGCATTCTCTGCGTGCCCGCTTCTGGAGCAAAGGTCAGGCTGCCTTGACGAGTGCCGCCGAGGATGTGAGCAATGTTTTCATCAAAGCGATCAACTCGCTGACTGGGTAATGATAGTGAAATGTTCTCGTTTTTGAGCCGATTTTTGATTTCCATTCCCACTGCGGGCAGAGCCAGATAATCGGAGCAACTTAGCGACAGTAGAGAAAATTCGTTGTAGCCCGTCGCTCTCATTCCCTGCTCGATCGACTCAACGATGCTTTCAGGTTCGACATCTCGCGCTGGACGGGTCAGCATTCCTGGTTGGCAAAATCGACAGCCCCGCGTGCAGCCTCGACGAATCTCAATCACCAGTCGATCGTGAACCGTCTCGATATAGGGCACCAGACCAATTGAGTATGCGGGAATTGGATCAGCGACTCGTCGCAAAATTCGAGTTGAGACATCAGGACGATTGGGATATACTGACCCATCCTCCGCCATGTCATAAAACCGAGGCACATAAACTCCGGGAACCTGTGCTAAGTCCAAGAGAAGGCTTTCTCTACTCAGTCCAGCTATCTTTCCTTCTTCTAAAATCAGACCAATTTCAGGCAAAAGTTCTTCACCATCTCCCAAGGCGATGAAGTCAAAAAAGTCTGCATAGGGTTCTGGATTTGAGGTAGCCGTCTGGCCGCCTGCAAAAATTAAGGGATACTCACCCTCTGCCCGATCGCGCCAAGCCAGCGGAATACCTGCCAGATCCAGCATTTCCAGAATATTCGTTGCGCCTAACTCGTAGCTGAGGCTAAAACCGAGAATATCAAAATCGGTGAGCGATCGTCGAGACTCAACCGCAAATAAGGGTGTCTGTGTTGCTCTCAGTTTGGCGGCAAGGTCAGGGGCAGGCAAGTAAGCACGATCACACAACTGCCGAGGTTGAGCATTCAGAATGCTGTAAAGAATAATATGACCCAGATTAGAAGCCCCTACTTCATAAACTTCGGGATAAGTGAGCGACCACCGAACGATCGCGCTTTCCCAAGGCTTATGCACTGCACCCAACTCATTACCGAGGTAGCGAGCTGGGCGCAGGATTTCGGGCGTGAGTAGGGCTTCGACTGCAACGACCACGGCTGGATCACCTTACTTGAGGGTTTGATCTTCAGCCTATTAGTATACTGAAGTTCGCAGCCGCAGCTATTAAAGTACCACAGGTTCTAAGGGCCTATCCGAAAACCATAAAATCTGTGAGATGATGAAGGCAAGCGAGTT
>NZ_JBJPHU010000228.1:0-3969 GCF_052939515.1 Phormidesmis sp. 146-33 | reverse complement strand
TGCTCAGTCAAGCGAAATCTAAAAAAGATGAAAAAGCACCTTGAAAGGGCTGGATTTGTAGCACTTAAAGATCAATAAGATTACTTTGGTATTATCTACTCAGTTGCAGGTAGCTTTGTCTTATTTGAGCAAACTGTTAAAAAGATACAAAGAGTAATATTAATTTCATTCGTGTTAACCGATACTCAAAAATCTAAAAACCATTCAGTCTCAGGACTTTGAGAGATATTCACTTAGATAAATAGCGGATTCAAGATCGCTCCCGATATGCTTGACGCAGGTTTGTATCAGGGGAAGGCTGTATGTACAACATGGACGTGTTAAATAAGCAGATTCAGGTCGTTTATGGGCGGGTCTTAGGATTGCACCAACAATCTCCCCAAGCAAGAACTGCACCCTCTGAAGTGCTTCCGATCGCCCTCAAAGAACTGGGTCTCGCTTCAGAAGAATTACAGGTCGCGGTCGAAGAATTAACGCGCCAAAATGAAGTGCTGGCGATGGCTCAACACGAGGCTAATACAGCCCGCTTGCACTATCAGAGTGTGTTTGAGTTTGCGCCAGATGCTTTGGTGATCACCTCGCTGTCGGGAGTCGTTCAAGAAGCCAATCGAGCGGCGGCCGTTTTGTTTGATCGCCAGTCCCGTTATCTCACCGGAAAGCCTCTGGTCAGTCTCGTGACCTTTGACGATCGCACCACATTTCGCAATCTTTTGACTCGACTCAATCAGCGAGACAGCTCGATCAGTCCGCAAAATCGGGCCCAGGTGATGATCCGGCTACATCGTCAACCGCAGGACTGGTTTGAGGCAGGGCTGACCGTTGATATTATTCGCGATGAGCAAGAAGAGCCGCTCTTGTTACGGTGGCAGATTCAGGATTTGAGCAATCGCAAACGGGCCGTCGCCGTCTTAACGCACACCGATTCCGACTTACCAAAACCGCGTGCTTGCGATCGCTACCGTCGTGGAGAGACGATCCCCCTTGAGGCGCAGACTCTCTGGCTTGTGGTGCAGGGCGTTGTGAAGCTAACGACACTTTCCGAGCGGGGCGAAGAAATTTTGGTCGGTCTGGCCGCCGAAGAGCAAGTGTTTGGGGCGAGTCTTACCAGGCTGCCTGTCTATCAAGCGATCGCCCTTGCGGATGTAGACCTGGTGGCGATCCCGGTCGCGGAGATGGCTCAATCGATGGAGTTTGCTCAGACACTAATGCCCCGAATCGTCCATCGGCTTCAGCAAGCAGAGCGGTTTGTCACGATGCACGGCCATCTTCGTGCTCAAGATCGACTCATCCAGCTATTGCAGTTGCTCAAAGAAGAAATAGGAGCGCCGATCTCGACGGTAGAAGGCAAGTCGATCGTATTAGAAACGCGACTCAAAGCAAAGTTAACGCATCAAGATTTTGCGAGTGCTTGTTGTACGACACGAGTCACGATCACGCGGCTACTAGGACAACTTCAATATCAAGGTAAGATTCGGTTGGATGCTCAAAACCACTGGGTGATTAGAGATAATATGATTTGTTAAACAAATAACTCAAATGATAAATATCTAACCAATTGCCATTCAAACTTTTCCCTTTAGGGTGTGGAATGAGCGCTACGGAAACTTTATGAAGTAATACCAAATTGATCTTTGAGTGCTACAGATCTGGGAGAGCAACTTAAATCCCCTACTTGTGGGTGACGGCGTTGCTGATTGGAGGGATGACTCTGTGGGAAGTGTCCATCTTTTTGCCCCCTAAATCCCCCAAAATTGGGGGACTTTGAACCTTGGAGTTTCCCGCCGCTTTGGGGCACACCCCCTGATTCAGCAACGCTGTGGGTGACTTCAAGCCAAAGCAATCTCGGATTCTCAAAGTCCCCCAGACTGGGGGATTTAGGGGGCGAAGGATCTGTAGCATTCACAAATTGATTGGGTATGAGACAGTCGTCTGCAATGTGGAGCTTTAATTTATATCCCGGCTTTTTAATTCGATCGCGCTCCTCCATCAAAAAGCAGTCTGTAGACTAAAACCCCATTCCGGCTTCCGTTTTTTTACCTTTCTAAGGGGGGATTAGAGGGATCAGAAGATGTGTTTGGGCATCAATAATTTGTATAAGAAACCTGCGATCGCAATTCATTTGTTCTAGCTTTTGAGCCACGATTTGAATGACTAGAAACCCCTAAATCTGTTTGTATCTAAGTCGATCGTGCTCATAGATACTGTCTAAAAATCGCAAACAATTAATCCTGAAATTGACTCAACAATTCTTCTTATTGCTACTTAATTAACGTCATAGAATTAGATGAGTCTCTGTCCAGGCGTAGAGGTGAAAACAACGCTTTTGTTTCACAATATCAGTGTGTTGATCAAATGTGCTGAAGACTTAGTTTTATCAGCGCCAATTGATTTAATCAGCGATTGAGCACCGTTTTAATACTTCCTTAATTTAAAATGACTAGCCAGAACGGAACCGACTTTTTTGTTCGACGCATTCAGGCTGCATACCAACGGACAGAAGAGACCTTTCAAGAACTCAAAGGCGCACCTGAGCACCAGTCCCAAGCATTACTGAATTGCCTGGAAGAGCTTCATGTCTCTCTAGAAGAATTACAGGTTGCTCAAGATGAGCTTTGTCAACAACAAAACGCAATTTTAGAAGCCCAAGACGCGATCGAATCCGAACGACAGCGCTATTGCGAACTTTTTGAATTTGCTCCCGATGGCTATCTGATCACCGATCGCTTTGGGGCTATTCGGGAGGCTAATCGGGCTGCTGCCATCTTGCTAAAAATCAATCCCGATCACTTGTTAGGCAAACCGATCGTCAACTTTGTGCCCGAAGCCAATCGCCGCGCATTTCGCAATATCCTGGGTGAGCTTCCGATTCTAAACCGGGTTCAAGAATGGGAAGTACAGCTACAAAATAGAGAACACACTCGCTTTGAAGCCGCAATCACCGTCGAAACGGTACGCGATCCCCGTGGAGAAGTCTTGGGACTGCGCTGGCTAATTCGTGACATCACCGCTCGCAAACAGGCCGAAGAGCAACTTCATCAGACCCAACTCCAAAACCTGCAACTGCTCGAAGCCGATCGCCTCAGACGGCAATTTATCGCGACGGTCACTCACGAGCTACGCACTCCGATGAATGCGATTTTGGGCTTTTCTAAACTGTTGCTGCGTCAGTTTCAAGATCAGGGGCAACGGCGCGAATCTGACATGCTAGAGCGCGTTTTGAGAAACGGTCAACATTTACTTCTGCTAATCGAAGACATTCTCGACTTTTCAAAACTGCAAGCCAACCGACTAGAACTGTCTCAACAAGCCTTTGATTTGAATCAATTAATGCGGGCGATCGTTGAAGAACTTAATCCCTTAGCCGAGCAAAAAAGCTTAGATTTTCAGCTTCACCTACCGCCTGATGCCATTGAAATCGTCAACGATCGCCTGCGGCTGCGTCAAATTGTGATCAACCTGTTATCAAATGCGATTAAATTTACCGATGCTGGTAGTGTTTCTCTATAGGTGCTAAAGCTTCCAGAAGGACGGATTGCGATCGTCATTCGCGACACCGGAATTGGCATTGATGAACTCAACCAGGCGCAAATCTTTCGAGAATTTTGGCAGGTCGATCAAACTCACACGCGACTACACAGCGGGACAGGGTTGGGGTTATCGATTACCAAAGCTTTGGTTGAGTTGATGCAAGGAGCAATCTCTGTCGAAAGTCAAGTCGGAGTTGGCACCACCTTTCGAGTCGAAATCCCCCGCTACGCTTTAAGTTGCTAACGCTTAAAACACACCAACCCAAATTTCAGGTTTAATAGGTATACTAATCCTGAATCATTTGTGAAAGTCTTCAAAGGGCAGGCTCTTTTATGGCAATCCTAAATGAGTCACGAACAGATTTTTGTCGCTCCGTTCCAGTCCGTTTCGCCCCCTAAATCCCCCAGTCTGGGGGACTTTGAAACTGGGGAATGGGTCTTG
>NZ_JBJPHU010000227.1:0-4035 GCF_052939515.1 Phormidesmis sp. 146-33 | reverse complement strand
TCCGGCTTGACATTCAAGATAATCGCTAAATCCCCCATGCTGGGGGACTTTGAACTCTATCAATTGCTTTGTCTGGAAAGTTGCTTTTCTCAATGCTCAAAGTCCCCCAGCATGGGGGATTTAGGGGGCGAGAGGATGGGTAACTTCTTTAGCAGAAATTTCCTTAGTCGTTAGCATCTTCAAACCTGAATCACCTGCGTTCTGTTTAGTTTATTTTTGATGAATAGAATTTTGTTGATTTATCTGAAATTTTATAGTCTCTCAAATGATTTTAGAGGCGCGATCGTATAGCGTCCTTTTTCATCTCGTTTAACCAGTTGTTGAGTGAGTAGTTCGCGGTCTATAAATAACGTGGTTGCTTTACCGCCAGCGTTGACTTTTGTGTTGATAATTTTCATCGTATCGTGAATTGTTTCGTAGATTCTGACAGCATTCATTGCGGTTGAAGTGGGTTGATGCTGATCGACAGATTCGCACAGGCGGTAAACTCCGTGATTTTTAGAAACCTTGTAGCCAAAGTGGTTTGCGACTCGTGGCAAAAAGTAGCCTGCGGTGATTGGGCTGGCTCCAGACGGACGAACGCAAGCATAAGCGGGATGATTGGCAACATCTGCGGCAACACTTCCGGGCATAAATCGCAGCGTGTTGAAATTGAGAAAATCAGGATCGCACTGGTCTAACCCAAAACGAATTGTTGCCATATCGTCGTCAAAAGTGGTTGGCTCATAGCCGTTGACCCCTTGCGGGTAACTCGAAGAGATCGCCGTCAAATTGTCACTCAGTTTTGCTTTAGGCAGACCCAAAATTACAAAGTAGCTACTGGGCAAATTGGCTCGCTGCATATCTTGGAAAACTTGCTGCACTTTCTTGGGATAATCAACGGCTTGTTTTAGCTGACTTTTGAAAGATCCGTTGAACTTCCCGATCGCCAAAGCCACCTCAATCATCGTATGCTCCACACCAAAAAATAGATAGACGCAGTTGTGTTCTACCAGGTACTGCATCTGGTCATAGTTGATTTGATCAATTCGCGTGTTAGAACCCCACACAAAGCCTTCCTGCTTAAGGATTTCGGCTTCTCGTCTGGAGGCTTTTTCATGCACTGTGAAGGTATCGACATCCAAATAAACAGCTTGATAACCCTTTTGACGTAATTGCTGAAGCTGTCGTCGAAAAGATACTTCACTTAATCGAAAAACATTGCTGATTTCAGTACTTTTATTACAGAAACTACAACGCCAGGGACAACCCTTTTGAGTATAGAGTTGAGCCGTCTTGAGTCGTTGATGATTTCTTTGAAAGATCTCCATATCGTGAACGTCAGGAATATGGACTAACCCAAAGTTTTGATCAATGTGATCGAACTGGCTGACTCGCGTGGCGATCGAGTGGTGCAATCCCCGTTCATCTACAAAAACTAATCCTGAAATTTGGAATTTGTCTTGCTCAAATGTACCTTTGGCAATTGATTCAGCAATCTCTACGATCATGGTTTCACCCTCACCATCACAGTAGGCCGTGATCCAGGGAGTCACCTGGGCAATGTCGGCAATTCCTTTCGTCGCGTACCCTCCAACCAGAATTGGAACCTGGCTACGATCGTTCTCTCGCAAATAATCGAAGATCTGTTTGGTATCGCGATCGATGTCCTGCCATTGAGGAGTCATACAGCCTGCAAAAACAATCAGATCAGCATTCACGGCTTCTTGCAAAACATCTTGAATGGTGAGATCCGATCGCTCCAGATCCAACTGCACCACACGAGTAAATCCAGCTTGATGCAAACTAGAAGCCAACACAGGGAGCGCTTTATTGGCACCGTTAAAACTTCGGTATCTGAGAACTTCACCCACCAGCACAATTTTGGGCACAATTTTAGGCTGCACTTATCGACCTCCTGGGTGAACGCGGTCGATTGCCCCCAGTGCCTTGAGTGAAGCCCGTTGAGCGTCGGTTAGACCCACAATTCCGGTGATTTCCATGCCTTCATAGAGGCGATCGGACTTCAAACTTTCGCGACGAATTCCTTTCTGAACGTCCCATATCTGAATCGTTTCGTCCTCGCTGCCACTGGTGATGGTTTGTCCGTCAGGGCTGAAAGTAACCGATCGAATCGGAGCCGTATGCCCGCGTCGTAGGGTATCTAAACACTCGCCCGTTTCGACACTCCAAAGTTTGATCGTCTCGTCACCACTGCCGCTCACTAACGTTTGACCATCAGGACTAAAACTTACACAATAAACCTGCTGCTGGTGCCCCTTTAGAGTCCGAAGACACTGACCCGTTTTGACATTCCACAGCTTAACGGTGTGATCTTCACTGCCACTGGCTAAAATCGGCTGAACTGGGCTAAAAGCCACCGACCAGACGAGATCCTGATGTTCCTCCAAAACCCGCAGACAGTCGCCCGTTTCCACATCCCACAGCATGACTTTACTATCGGCGCTGCCACTCGCTAAGGTGTCTCCCGTCGGGTTAAACGCCACACTCCAGACCCAGTGCGTATGCCCCTTAAAGACCCGCAGACACTCCCCTGTCATGCGATCCCACAGTCGCAGCGTCCGGTCTTCACTGCTGCTCACCAATCGCTGCCCATCGGGACTAAATTGCACCGTCCAGACCCAGTTGCTATGTCCACTCAACGTTTGCAAACAGGCGCGCTGACGAACATCCCAGAGCTTGATCGTGTAGTCGGCACTGCTGCTGGCCAAAATCGGCTCACAGGGGCTAAAAGACACCGATCGAATCCTGCCTGTGTGTCCTCTCAAATCGTGACAATCGCGAGTCTGCAAATCCCACAGCCGCACGACATGATCATCGTTTCCACTAGCAAGAATGGGACAGTCTGGGTGATCGAGATAAGCGGGCGCAAAAGCAACGGCATAAACGCCACGAGTACTGCCTTTGAGAACGTTGAGCAACTTACCTTTTTTGACTTCCCACAAACAAATGGTCTGATCGTCACTGCTGCTCAAAAGCGTTTGTCCATCGGGACTGAATGCGATCGACCACACCTGACTCATGTGCCCCTTCAGGTTATGCAAACGTTTTCCCGTCTCGACATCCCAAATTTTGACGGTGCGATCTTCTCCGCTACTCGCCAAGATTCGCCCATTGGGACTAAAGCGTACAGAATGAATCTTTTTAGTATGTCCAATCAGTGTCCTGTAGCATTCGCCTGTCTGTACATTCCAGAGTTTAATCGTTTGATCTTCGCTGCTGCTGGCTAGACTATCGCCTTTGGGACTAAACGCCACTGAATACACCTGATCCGTGTGATCTTTGAGCGTTTTTACACAATCGCCTGTGTTGCAATCCCAAAGTTTTACAGTTCCGTCTGCACCACCGCTCGCCAAAAAATGAGGCGCGATCGGGCTAAAATTAACCGCCCAAACCCAGCCGTCATGTCCCTTAAGAGTCCGCAAACAGTCGCCCGTTTCGACATCCCAGAGTTTGATTGTTTGATCTTCGCTGGCACTGGCTACCATGCGTCCGTCTTCGCTAAACGAAACCGAGTAAACCGCATGAGTGTGATCGGTCAGAGAATGCACACACTCGCCCGTATCGACTCGCCAAAGTTTAACCGTATGATCGCCGCCACCACTCGCCAAAAGTTGTCCATCAGGGCTAAAAACGACCGTCCAGACCCAGGCTGTGTGTCCCTTATAAAGGCGAATTTGCTTATTGTCAGACACCTGCCAGAGCCGAATCTCACCATCCCCAACGCCCGTCGCAAAGAGTTTTCCATCGGGACTAAACCGCACAGAAATCAGACTCGCCAGCGTTTCCGAAAAAACAGAATCGGTGAGGTCAGTATTGATAAACTTCGTATTCGTTAGCTTGACATCTTTGAAATACGCCTGCCGAATTGTCAAATCAGAAAAATCACGTCCACTTAAGTCAATCTGCGATCGCTCAATTTGAAGTTGTCGCATTAAGTTAATCAGGTTCCCAGCAGCGTATCCTTTTTTAGGTGGGGAAGCGTCTCGCAGGCGATCAAGGGTTCGTCTCAAATGAGATTCTAGGTCTCGATCG
>NZ_JBJPHU010000226.1:0-4208 GCF_052939515.1 Phormidesmis sp. 146-33 | reverse complement strand
CCGCGTTTCTGCTTGCTTCTAGAATGACTGGGAGTTTATTTCTCCGCAAGCCCCTTAGCAGGCTGATTGAAATTAAGAAATTGCGTTCTAATGCATCTGACATCATTGTTCGACCCGTGGCAGTTCAAGACTACCTCGAACGCTTTAAGCGTGCTCTAGGAGAGGAGCAAAATGGAGCAGATGAGATCCGCTAATAGTTGGCAAAGTTCATCACCTCAGATTTATGAGTTACAATGGTGTTGCTTTCTAGACAGCTTCAGAGGCTATGGATATGACTTCAGTATCCCACCACCAACCAGCCATCATTCGTACAGAGCGAGGGCTGACAATTTCTGGCACTCGCATCACCCTCTACGACGTGATGGACTATGTAACGGCTCAGTATCCCTCAAAGTTTATTCGCTCCTTATTTGATTTAACAGAGGAGCAGATTAACGCTGCTTTATCATACATTGAAGCAAATCGCCCTGAAGTTGAAGCAGAGTATCAACTGGTTCTAAAACAAGCTGAGGAAAATCGGCAGTATTGGGAAGAGCGCAGTCGTGAACATCTTGCTCGTGCATCAACGAGATCTCCCAAGCCAGGTCAAGAAGCTCTCTGGGTAAAACTTCAGGCGCAGAAAGTTAGGCATGAGCTAGAAGCATGAACTTTTTGATTGATCACAACCTGGGGGGACATGCAGAGATTCTATTGGGCAATATCGCGAGTCAGGGTTGGTTAGAACTACTTCCGATTCGCTTTGTTACCTTTAAGGAGATGAATTTATCGATTGATAGTAGTGATCGAATTGTTTGGCGACTTGCTCAGGCAAATCAGATGATTTTGCTGACTGCCAACCGAAGTATGAAGGGTGAAGACTCACTAGAACAAGTTCTTCGAGAAGAGAACTCAGTCGATTTCCTTCCTGTCATTACAATTGGAGACGCAGATCGATTTTTAGCTGATCGAGTTTATCGAAACCTTTGTGTTGACCGCATTCTCGAAATCGTGTTGGATATCCAAACCTGGATGGGTGTTGGTCGTCTTTTTGTTCCATAACGAGGTTCAATCAATTTGGCGATTATTGCAAGGCGCAGTTTTGAAGATACCACAGACTTGTTGGTAAGCAGCGCAGCACAATCGGGTCGAGGAGAGCAATTAACTCTCCCCTCCCACACCACCCATCATGCGGGTCCGCAATGGGCGGTTCATGAAGATGAGCAAACAAACACTGATGATTAAGCGTAACCTTGGACTTTCTTCCAAAGTTGCACAATCGATAATAATCCCTGCTGTTCCAACCACTCATTCGTCATTCCCGTTTGCGTCGCCAACGTCTTTGACAACCGCCAATAGCCTTTACGACTAATGCCTGTCAAAATCGCATGACGCTTACTGGTGCCCAACTTGAGTAGGTTGGCAATGCGCGTTCTCGGTCTGCGCCACTGTTTCCAGTAGCCCATGCGAATCCGTCGCCTTAACCACCCATCTAACTCTTCGATTGGGGTGTAGTGCTGAGAAATGCCGAAGTAGTTCATCCACCCCCGTAGATATCGGTTCAAGCGCTCGAAACGTTCGCTCATTGAGACTCCCCAACTGCGAGACGTGAAGCCGCGCAATCGGTGTTTGAAGTCTTGCAAAGCTTGGTCAGAGGCGAAGATACGAATGCCTCGGAACGTAAATCCGAGATAATTCAACTCCTCAATCTTGACCACTCGACTCTTTTCCCGATTCACTTTGAGCTTCAGCATTTGGGTCAAGTAACCACTCATTCTAGCCATCACTCGCCGCCCTGCTCGTCTGCTTTTGACCAAGATTACTAGGTCGTCTACATAGCGAACAAATCGATGCCCTCTCGCTTCTAGCTCTTTGTCCAAATCATCCAATCGGATATTGGACAACAAGGGTGAAAGCGCAGACCCTTGTGGTGTGCCCCATGCGGTCGGTTCAACAGTACTTCCCACCATCACCCCGGCTCTCAGGTAACGACCAATTAACCCCAAAAGTCCCTTATCAGCAACTTTTCGAGCCACACGAGACATCAAGACATCGTGATTGACCGTATCGAAGAATTTCTCCAGATCTAGATCAACCGCAATGCGATACCCTGCTTTCACAATCGTTTTCACCTGTTGGATCGCTCCATGAGCCGAACGGTGTGGTCGGCTACCATAGCTTGACTCAGAAAACGCTGGGTCAAAAACTGGCGTAAGCACCTGCAAGATGGCTTGTTGGATCACTCGGTCTACGACACAAGGAACCCCCAATTTTCGCTCTCCCTTGCCTCTCGGCTTAGGAATCACCACCCGTCGTACTGGACGGGGTTGGTAGCTGCCATCAAGCAGGGATTGGCGAATCTCTTGCCAATGTTCGCGGGCATAGGCAGGAAAATCTTCTAAGGTCATCCCGTCACTGCCGGGTGACCCTTTGTTCGATTTCACTCGTTCCCAGGCTCGTTTCACATTGTCGCGCTCTAAGATTCGTGCCATCAGGTTGTCTAAGGCTGGCTGGATGTCCGCACGCCAAGCATCATCTCCCCCATCCGGGTTCATTGATGAGCTTGAGTTGTTCATGGCTCCTCCTTAGTTCGTTCATGTTTGTCCCTTCGCTCCCACGGGGGGAACTACTATGGACTCTGCTGACTTCTGCCTAACTCCCCATCAAGTATTGCTACTCGCTGTGCTGTTTGAGCCACCGTAGGGTTCGGTGGGTGCTCTATCCGTTTCCAGACAGCCCTCAGTCCGACTCCCCTAGTTCCTCAAACTGCCGTTAGGCAGACCTCCCCAGATAAGAGCATGATCTGTCCCGCCGCAACCGCGTCATTTACTGTGCCCCTTGAACCGAGGGTTTCGTTGTGTTGTGCCAACTCACCCAGAGGTCTCAGCCTTCTATGACGTTTCTGTTCGTCGGCTCGTCGGTTTGCCGCTGGCTTCCTCCAGACCCTCCCTCGCGAGAGTACCCTTGCCTTAAGCTAGTGGTTATCGTCGCTCGGAACTTTTAGGTTCATTTGGACGCTGGTTCCACCACAGGGGACTTTCACCCCATTAGATCACACCCATGCTGGGCGTACACAACGCGCTGGAGCGGACGGGTGAGTTGATGCAAAGGTTATCTGTCGCCGCTCAGCTAAGCCGATAGATGGAGAGAGTGCATTTTCTTAAAACGAGGATTCAATCAAAGTGATTTCTTTTAGACCGTTGGTTGCTTCCGATCTGCCAATGCTACATGAGTGGCTACATCGATCGCATGTCTCAGAATGGTGGGACAATCCTAAAACTTACGCCGATGTGGAGTGTGAGTATCTACCTTCTATAACCAGCGAATCGACCACACAAGCTTACATTGCTTTACTTGAGAATGAACCCATTGGATTTATCCAGTCTTACATCGTGATGGGAGCGGGGGATGGGTGGTGGGAACAGGAAACCGATCCGGGCGCGAGAGGCATTGACCAGTTTCCATGTAACTCGGAGCAGCTTGGTCGCGGTTTGGGTCGTGCAATGATTCAGACCTTCGTAGAGCAACTTTTTCAAGATCCGGCAGTGACCAAAGTGCAGACCGACCCTTCGCCCAACAATGAGCGGGCAATTCGATGCTATCGACGAGCCGGATTTGTGGATGTGGGTGAGGTGATCACGCCGGATGGGTTAGCGCTACTGATGGTTAAAGCGCGATCGCTAAGTTAAATAACACTGATTTGGAGGAGGATTGATGCAGATCACCACATCCGCTATCTCACTCAACGTCGATGATGTCACAGCGTCGGCTGAGTTCGTCAAGCAGCATTTTGGTTTCAGTGAAGAGATGTCTGCGGATGGCTTCGTGTCACTCTCGCGGCAAGATGCTGGTTTCAACTTGATTTTCTTGCAAACTGAGCTAGAAACCTTCAAACCCGTTGCCATGCGCGGACATCGAGCAGATGGTTTGCTCAGGGGTAATGAGATCCGCCCAGCCCTCGATCAACACTACCGCCTTCTTCATTAGCGATCGCTGTTCTCGGCGAGAAGAGTTGAGAACCTTACCAATATTAGGATTTGACGCATTACATTCACATTTCACGACTCAATCAAGATTTAAACCGACATGGGTTCCAAATCGGTTCGTATCCTACGCCTAAAGCTGCCTAGCAAAATTGAAGAGAAGCTGTCAGATTATGTAAAAGGAATTCTTGGCAGTTGCTCAGATAATATTGTGAACCTGTTCAAGCGTCTGTGTCTTCTTCAGAAACA